>JAAFHE010000221.1 GCA_013298265.1 Lysobacterales bacterium
GTGCTGATGGTCGAGCGCGGTCCCTTCGTCGATTCCGGCGCCGGCCGCGTCGCCTACATCGTGGGCAAGGACGGCATGGCCGAGCGCCGCGCGATCGAGGTCGGCGCGACCAGCCTCAATGCCGTGGAGCTGGTGTCCGGCGTCAAGGAAGGCGATCGACTGATCATCTCCAGCCTCGACGAGTTCAAGGGCGCCGAACGCATTGCGCTCGTGCGCTGAACCACGCCGCTCCTGTCTACCACTTTTCCACTTTCTGCTAAACGCCAGGGACTCAACGCCATGCTCAAGATGAACCACCTGTCCAAGGTCTACCGCACGCACCTCATCGAGACTCATGCGCTGCGCGATTTCTCCATCCACGTGCGTGAAGGCGAATTCGTTGCGGTGACCGGGCCGTCCGGCTCGGGCAAGACCACATTCCTCAACATCGCCGGCCTGCTGGAAGAGTTCAGCGGCGGCGAGTTCTGGGTCGACGGCGTGGACGTGCGCGGCATGAACGACGACCAGCGTTCGCGCCTGCGCAACGAGAAGATCGGTTTCATCTTTCAGGGCTTCAACCTGATTCCCGACCTGAACCTGTTCGACAACGTCGACGTGCCGCTGCGCTACCGCGGCTTTTCGGCCGCCGACCGCAAGCGCCGCATCGAGGAAACGCTTTCGCGCGTCGGCCTGGCCTCGCGCATGAAGCACTACCCGGCGGAACTGTCCGGCGGCCAGCAGCAGCGCGTCGCGATCGCGCGCGCGCTGGCCGGTTCGCCGCGCCTTCTGCTGGCCGACGAACCCACTGGCAACCTCGATTCGCTGATGGCGCGCGGCGTGATGGAGCTGCTCGAGGAAATCAACCGCCAGGGCACGACGATCATCATGGTCACGCACGATCCGGAGCTGGCCGCGCGCGCGCAGCGCAACGTGCATGTGATCGACGGGCAGGTCACCGATTTCGACGCCGAGCCGCAGCTGCGCGTGCCGGCCGGCAACGACGCTGCCGTGGCTCTGGCCTGAGGAACGCTGATGTTCACTTACTACCTGCAACTGGGATTCCACAGCCTCAAGCGCAATCCGCTGCTGACCGCGCTGATGATCTTCGGCATCGCGCTGGGCATCGGCACCAGCATGACCAGCCTGTCCGTGTTCTACCTCATGGGCAGCGATCCGATCCCGTGGAAGAGCGACAAGCTGCATGCGGTGCAGCTGGACAATTGGAGCAAGGAAGAGCCGTACCGTACGCCGAACGAGCCGCCCGACCAGGTCACCTACCTCGAAGCCAAGGCACTGATGGAAGCCGGCAAGGCCGACCTGCAGGCGGCGATGTACAAGGTGGTCTGGCCGCTGCAGCCGGATAACGCCGAGATCAAGCCGTTCTCGTCGCTGGGCCGCGCGACGTTCAAGGATTTCTTCGCGATGTTCGAGCCGCCGTTCAAATACGGCAACCCCTGGGATGCAGCACAGGACAACGAGCACGCCCGCGTGACCGTCGTGTCGAGCGCACTCAACGAAAAACTCTTCGGCGGCCAGGACAGCACCGGCAAGAAGGTGCGACTCAACGAGATCGAATACACCATCGTCGGCGTGCTCGACAAATGGCAGCCGCGGGTCAAGTACTACGACCTGACCAACGGCGCGTTCAACGATTCCGAGGAATACTACGTGCCGTTCACCACGGCGATCGAGCTGCAGACTCGGCCGAGCGGCAACAACTCGTGCTGGGAGTCGTCCAAGCCCGGCTGGGACGGCTATCTCGCTTCCGATTGCGTCTGGATCCAGTTCTGGGTGCAGCTCAATTCGCAGGCGCGCGAGGACGAGTACATGGCCTTCCTCAACAACTACGTCAACGAGCAGAAGAAGCTCGGTCGCTTCGCGCGCCCGCTCAACAACCGGCTGCCCGACGTCAATGAATGGATCGAGGCGCAGGGCGTGGTCTCGGGCGATGCACAGATCCAGGTCGGCCTGTCGTTTGCCTTCCTCATCGTCTGCCTGGTCAACACCATCGGCCTGCTGCTCGCGAAATTCATGCGCAAATCCAGCGAGATCGGCCTGCGCCGCGCACTCGGCGCGACGCGCGGCCAGCTATTCACGCAGCACCTCGTCGAAGCCGGTGTGATCGGCATCAGCGGCGGGCTGATCGGGCTCGTGCTGACCTGGCTCGGTCTGATGGCGGTGCGCGGGCTGTACGCCGATCTCTACAACGTCGCGCGCCTGGACTGGGTCATGGTGCTGACGGCGATCGGACTGTCGATCACGGCGGCGGTACTCGCCGGTCTTTTCCCGACGTGGAAAGCCTGCCAGATCACGCCGGCCGTGCAGTTGAAAACGCAATAGACACAACCCCGCCGGATGCCCGCTGTGCAGGCATCGAGTCGGCCGGCCCGCTGGGCGTTCAGAGTGATCAGAACCTGAGGTTCCGAGCGATCACTCTTCACGCCTTCGAATCGTGGGCTTCCAGAAAGCAAAGGCTGCTCCGGCTCTGCGGAGCGTCGCTACTGATATACAGGTGAATTTATGGAAATTCGTCCTATTCTTTCGGCGCTGATGCGCAGCAAGGTGGCCCTGGTACTGATCGGCCTGCAGATCGCGCTGACTCTGGCCATCGTCTGCAACGCGCTGTTCATCGTCTCCCAGCGCCTGCAGCTCATGAGCCGCGACAGCGGCATGAACGAGGCTGACACGTTCACGATCGGCAGCCTTGGCTTCGGCGCCGGCTTCAACATCAAGACCAGCATCGAGGAAGACATGGCGATGCTGCGCAGCCTGCCCGGCGTCGCCGCCGCGGCGCCGACCAATACGGTGCCGCTGAGCAACGGTGGCTGGTCCACCGGCGTCAGCCTGAAGCCCGAACAGAAGACCTCGACTGCGTCGTCGGCCATGTACTTCGTCGACGAGCAAGGCCTCGATACGTTCGGTGCCAAGCTCGCCGAAGGGCGTTTTTTCACCGCCGACGAGATCACGTTCCGCGAACCCGGCGACAACTCCTGGCCGCCGGTCACGGTGATTACGCGCGCGCTGGCGAACAAACTGTTCCCGGGCGAATCGGCCGTCGGCAAGCAGCTCTACTTCGACAACGAAGGCGCGCCGCAGACCGTCGTGGGCGTCGTCGAACGCATGCAGGTGCCGTGGATCGGCTTCGCCTCTGACGAGGGGCCTGACGCGGAGTTCTATTCCTCGTTCGTGCCGCAGCGCGTTGCCTTCGGTAACTTCGGCCGCTATCTGGTCCGCGCCGAGCCCGGCCGCCGCGACGAAGTCATGAAGGCCGCCGAAGCCAAGATGACCCAGACCAATCAAAGCCGCATCGTGCGCGAGCCGCGCACGCTCGAGCGCATCCGCGCCGAGGGCTATCAGGAACACCGTGCCATGACCATCATCCTGATCGGCGTCATCGTCGCGCTGCTTGCAGTGACGGCGCTCGGCATCGTCGGCATGGCAAGCTTCTGGGTCACGCAGCGGACCAAGCAGATCGGCACGCGCCGCGCGCTGGGTGCGACGCGCTCCTCGATCCTGCGCTACTTCATGACCGAGAACTTCCTGATCACGTCGCTGGGCCTCGCTCTGGGCATCGTGCTGACCTACGGCCTGAACTACTGGCTCATGGCCAACTACGAGGCACAGCGCCTGCCGCTGATCTATCTCGGCGGCGGCATGATCGCGCTGCTGCTGCTGGGTCAGGCCGCGGTGTTCGGCCCGGCTACGCGCGCCTCGCGCGTGCCGCCGGCGGTCGCGACGCGCAGCGTTTGAGAGCAGCAAATAGGGGAGAGGAGTGGGAAACGAGTGTCAGGACCGCGCCGACGTTGCCCACTCGTTTCTCGCTTCTCTTCCCTCATTCCTCGCTTAAACTCACGCAACCAACGCGCGCCGGGCTGCATCCAAGCAGCCCATGCGCAGCCCGAAACCCCTATCCCATCGTGAGCCCATGCGCACCGTCCTGGTGATCGACGACAACCCGGCCGTGACCACGGCGCTGGAAGTCCTGCTATCGCTCAATGAGATCCGCAGCGTTGCCGCGCTGTCGCCCGAGCAGGGGCTGGCGGTGCTCGAGCACGAGGCAATCGACCTCGTCATCGCGGACATGAATTTCCACCTGGACACGACCTCGGGCGAGGAAGGCATCGCCCTGTTCCGCGCGATCCGCGCCCGTCATCCGGACCTGCCGGTGATCCTGCTGACCGGTTGGACGCGGCTCGAAACCGCGGTCGAGCTGGTCAAGGCCGGCGCGGCGGACTACCTCGCCAAGCCCTGGGACGACCAGAAGCTGCTCGCGACCGTCGAGAACCTGCTGGAACTCGCCGAGTCCACACGCGAAGTCACGCGGCTCAAGCGCGCGCGCAACAAGAGCCAGGACGCGCTGCGCGCGCGTTTCGACCTGCGCCATCTCGTGTTCGCCGATTCGGCGACCGAACGCGTCGTCGAACTGGCCTGCCAGGTCGCGCGCGCCGATCTGCCCGTGCTGATCACCGGCCCGAACGGCGCCGGCAAGGAGCGCATCGCGGAGATCGTGCACGCGAATTCCGCAGTGAAGAACGGGCCGTTCATCGCCGTCAATTGCGGCGCGCTGCCGAACGAGCTGATCGAAGCCGAGCTGTTCGGCGCCGATGCCGGCGCCTATACCGGCGCGAGCAAGGCGCGCGAAGGCCGCTTCGAGCTCGCCGACGGCGGCACGCTGTTCCTCGACGAGATCGGGAACCTGCCGCTGTCGGGCCAGATCAAGCTGTTGCGCGTGCTGGAGACGGGGCAGTTCGAACGCCTGGGCTCGGGCCGGACCCGAACGGTCAAGGTGCGCGTGCTCAGTGCGACGAACGCGGATCTGCCGGTGATGATCCGCGAAGGCCGCTTCCGTGAAGATCTCTACTACCGGCTCAACGTGATCGAACTCGCCCTGCCGCCCCTGCGCGAGCGCACCGACGACATCCTGCCGCTGGCGCTGCATTTCCTCGGCGAGGACGTCAGGCTCGCCGATGACAGCCGCGCGGCGCTGCTCGCGCACACCTGGCCGGGCAACGTGCGCGAGCTCAAGAACTCGATCCAGCGCGCGCGCGTGCTCTGCCGCGACGGACTGGTGCAGCCGGCGGACCTCGGCCTGGCCGCGGTCGTGCGCCCCCCCGTGCGCGGAGCCGACGAACCCGACCGCGCCGCGATCGAGGCGGCGCTGGCGCGCGCGCGCGGCGTAATCAGCCAGGCCGCGTCCGAGCTGGGCCTGTCGCGCCAGGCGCTGTACCGGCGGCTCGAAAAGCTCGGCATCGGTATTACGGGCTGATCGGGCCGATTCGATCAGAGCGGCCTGTTCTTGTAGCGACGCGCCGCCGTTGGTTCTATGAGGTCGCGTGCGCGCTGTGACGGATCTGCCGGGTTGCGGGCCACGCACGATTCCGTGCGCCCTGCCGGCTGAGGTAGGGTTGATGCTTATCCGACAGCGGGCAGGGAAGTCGATGCGGTTTCTTTCACTGCAAGGCAAGCTCACGCTGGTGCTAGCGCTGGTGGCCGTCGTCGCGGCGGTCGTCGCACTGGCGCTGCGGCACTGGCTCGGCGACCTGGCCCTGAGCCTGCTGTTGACCGGACTGCTGCTGGCCTTCGCCTTGCCGCTGCTGGCGCGCGGGCTGACCGCGCGCACGACCGCGCTGTTCCGTGCGCTGGCCGGCAGCGTGACCAGCTTCAAGGACGGCGACTTCAGCTTTTCCATAGCTACCGACCAGCGCGACGAGTTGGCCGAACTCGTGCAGGCGCACAACGAACTTGGCCGCGTGTTGCGCGACGAGCGCCAGGGTCTGTTCCAGCGAGAGCTGCTGCTCGATACGGTAGTGCAGAACACACCGACAGCGATTGTGCTGAGCGAGCCCAACGGCCACGTCGTCTACGCGAACATTGCGGCACGCCAGCTACTCAACGGCGGCCGGCCGCTGCAGGGGCTTGCGTTCGCCAAGGTCGTGGCCGAGTCGCCAGCG
Source organism: Lysobacterales bacterium (assembly GCA_013298265.1). GTDB lineage: Bacteria > Pseudomonadota > Gammaproteobacteria > Xanthomonadales > Rhodanobacteraceae > Tahibacter. The sequence goes on from JAAFHE010000221.1 coordinate 5,931, forward strand.
GCGTTCGCCCATGCTGTCGACGATGGTGGCGATGCGTTGTTCACGGTCACGCTGGAGGGCGAGGACGAGACCTTCCATTTTTCCCAGCGTAGCTTCAAGCTGCAGGGTCGCCTCCACCGCATGTACCTGATCAAGCGCATGACGCGCGAGCTGAGTCGCCAGGAAGTGGCGACCTGGAAAAAGGTCATTCGCGTAATCAGCCACGAATTGAACAATTCCCTCGCGCCGATCTCGTCGCTGTCCCATTCCGGTCGCGTACTGTCGGCCAAGGGCGACGTGCAGCGGCTCGCTGCCGTGTTCGACACGATTGAGGAGCGCGCGCGCCACCTGCACGGCTTCATCCACGGCTACGCGGAATTCGCCAAGCTGCCGCAGCCGCGCCTGGACGAGGTGCCCTGGCGTGGCCTGCTCGACGCGATCGCGCGCCAGTTTCCCGGCATCGCGGTTGGCGAGGCGCCGGCGCAGGCCGGCTGGTTCGATCGCGGGCAGATCGAGCAGGTGCTGATCAATCTGGTCAAGAACGCGCACGAAGCCGGCAGCGCGGTCGACGATGTCGGCCTTCAGGTCAGCCAGCGGTCCGGCGAGACGCGCATCGAGGTCTACGACCGCGGTACCGGCATGAACGACGCGGTGCTCGCCAACGCGCTGCTGCCGTTCTACTCGACCAAGCGCTCGGGCTCGGGCCTGGGGCTGGCGCTCGCGCGCGAGATCGCCGAAGCCCACGGC
>JAAFHE010000222.1 GCA_013298265.1 Lysobacterales bacterium
TTTTCGTTGAAAAACACGGGACTGTATGAGCTTGCTTGGGGGCGGAGTCAGGAACGCGCTTCAAGCGCCGGAATGAAAGGCGCTTGTCCCAGCGAGCCACGCTTCGCCGCGGGCACTTGCGGCGCATACGAAAAGGGTTCGTCCGGCGGCTGCGTGGACCAGGTTCAGCGCCAGATCGGCGGCCGGCAGCGCGCCGACGCCGCGTTCGGGCCACTCGATCAGGATCAGGCTGACGTCGTCCTGCAACTCCTCCAGACCCAGCCACTCCAGCTCGCCGGGGTCGGCGATGCGGTAGAGGTCGAGGTGATGAATCGCGAGGCCGCCGGCGCGATAGGATTCGATCAGGCTATAGGTCGGACTCTTGATGCGTCCCTGCACGCCGAGCGCAGCGATCAGCGCGCGCGCGAAGGTGGTCTTGCCGGCGCCGAGATCGCCCCGCAGGTAAATCACGCCGCCGCCGCGAACCTGCGGCGCCAGTTGTGCGGCCAGCTGCGCGACAGCGTCCTCGTCTGTCAGGTGCAAGCCCGCCTCAGCCATGCGCGGCGCCTCCGAGCACGCGGCGCAGTGGCGCCAACAGGTCGGAGGCGAGCAGGCCGCGCTGACCGTCGAGCGCGGCAAGATCGCCGGCGCGCGCATGCGCCGCGGTCGCGAGGCAGGCCGCGTCCCAGGCATCCATTCCCTGCGCGAGCAAGGCCGCGACCACGCCGGTCAGTACGTCCCCCATGCCGCCGCTGGCCATGCCCGGATTGCCCCAGGGACAGACAGCGATCGCGCTGCCCGGCGCAGCGATCAGCGACCCCGCGCCCTTGAGCACGACGACGGCGTGGTAGCGCTCGGCGATCGCGAGCGCCGCGGCGTAGCGGTTGGCCTGCACGCTGGCGGTATCGCTGGCCAGCAGACGGGCGGCTTCGGCGGGATGCGGCGTCAGCACCGTCGGTGCGGAGAACCGGCGCGGATGGCGCGCGAGCAGGTTCAGCGCATCGGCATCGAGCACCGCCGGCTTGCCACTGGCCAGCGCGCGATGCCACAGCGCGTGGCCCCAGGAGCGCTGGCCCAGTCCCGGGCCAAGGGCGATCGTGGTGATCCGTTCGAGCAAGGCATCGAGTTCCTGCGGCCCGGAAACGGCGCAGACCATGAGTTCGGGACGCGCCGCGAGCAGCGGCGCGAGGTGCTCCGGCTGCGTCGCCACGCTGACCAGGCCGGCACCGCAACGCAGTGCGGCTTCGCCGGCCAGGCGGATCGCGCCTCCCATACCCTGGTCGCCGCCGATCGCCAGCACATGCCCAAAAAATCCTTTGTGCACATTGCGCAAACGTGGTTTCAGAAGCTGCTGCAGGGTATCCCAGTCGAGCAGGCACGCACCGGCGCGCTCTTCGTCGAAAATGTGCGCGGGCAGTTCCAGCGGCGCCAGTTCGCACTCGCCACAGGCATCAAGCCCCGCGCCCGTATGCTGGCCGCGCTTCCAGGCGATGAAGCTGACCGTGGCGACAGCCTGAACGCAGGTTCCCAGCACCGCACCGGTATCTGCAGCGAGTCCCGACGGAATGTCCAGCGCGAGCACCGGGACGCCGCTCGCATTGAGCGCGCTGACCAACTGGGCCGAGGCACCTTGCAACGGCCGGTTCAGACCGGTGCCGTAAAGCGCGTCGACATACAGGTCGGCCATCGGCAGCGAGTGTTCACCAGCGAACGGGTGGATGAAGCCGCCGCTCGCGCGCCAGGCTTCGGCGGCACGCTGTGAATCGGTGTCCTGCGGCGGCGCCAGGGCAATCACACTGACATCGCGTCCGGCCTGGCGCGCGAGCCGCGCGAGCAGATAGCCGTCGCCGCCGTTCTTGCCGCTGCCACAGCACACCGCGACGCGCAGCGCCTGTGGCCAACGCCGGCACAGCGCATCGAACGCGGCCTGAGCCGCGCGCTGCATCAGCGCCGGGCTGTCCAGGCCGAGCGCCGCGCCGGCAGCCGCATCAATGCGGCGCATCTGCGCACTGGTATAGAGGTAACGCATCGACGGCATGCTCATGAGCGCGATTATTGACCGGACAGTGCAAGGTTGTATTCAAGGTTGTAGTCAAGCGCAATTCGGTCCGCAACCTGCGCGCGGGCAAACCAAGCGGCGCCCGCCTACAATCACGCGCCGGCCGGCCAGCGGCGTGCCTCAATGCCTGCCCGACCGCACGACGAACCCATGGACTACGCCGAACTCGCTACCACCATCCGCCGCTGGGGCGCCGAACTGGGCTTCCAGCAGGTCGGTATCGCCGGCACCGAACTCGGCGCCGACGAGACCCATCTACTGAACTGGCTCGCGGCGGGACGCCATGGCGAGATGGACTACATGCAGCGCCACGGCACGCGGCGCAGTCGGCCGCAGGAGTTGCAGCCCGGCACAATCCGCGTGATCTCAGTGCGCATGGACTACGCCCCGCCTGGAATCGCCAACGGCTGGGACGTCATCGGCGATGCGAGCCTGGGCTATGTGTCGCGCTATGCGTTGGGCCGCGACTACCACAAGCTCATGCGCAACCGGCTGCAGCAGCTCGCCGACCGCATCGCCGGCAAAACCGGTCCGTTCGGCTATCGCGCATTCGTCGATTCGGCACCCGTGCTGGAACGCGCGCTGGCGCGTGATGCGGGCCTGGGCTGGATCGGCAAGCACACCTGCCTGATCAACCGCCACGCGGGCTCGTGGTTTTTCCTCGGTGAGCTGTACACCGATCTGCCGCTGCCGCTGGACACGGCCGCTAGCGCACACTGCGGCACCTGCGCGCGCTGCATCGACATCTGCCCGACCCAGGCCATCGTCGCGCCGTACCAGATCGATGCGCGCCGCTGCATTTCCTACCTGACGATCGAACTCCACGGCAGCATTCCGCTCGAATTCCGCCGCGCGATTGGCAACCGCATCTACGGCTGTGACGACTGTCAGCTCGTCTGTCCCTGGAACAAATTCGCGCAGGCCACTGAGGAAATCGACTTCACGCCGCGCCACCGGCTCGACGGTGCCACGCTGGTCGACCTGTTCAGCTGGACCGAAGAAGAATTTCTGCACCGCACCGAAGGCTCCGCGATCCGCCGCATCGGCCACGAGCGCTGGCTGCGCAATATCGCGGTCGCGCTCGGCAATGCGCGCGGCCATGCGGCTGCCCTCGCCGCCTTGCGCAGCCGCGCGCAGCATCCGTCAGCACTCGTGCGCGAGCATGTGGAGTGGGCGCTGCAACAGCACATGTAGCCGGCGCTCGTTCGCCGACGCCGCAGACCGGCGCCGGCCAGGAACCTGCTATTCCAAAGCGCGAATCGCCGCGATCAGGCCACGTGTCGATGCATCGAACGCGTCCGGCACCTGCCCCGTTGTCAGCGCGGGAAGAATCGATTTGGCTAGGCTCTTGCCAAGTTCCACGCCCCACTGATCGAAAGCGTTGATGTCCCACAGCAAGGCCTGCACCAGCACCTTGTGTTCGTACAGCGCAATCAGCGCGCCCAGGCTTTCGGGCGTCAGCGCATCCAGCAGCAGGGTCGAGCTCGGCCGATCGCCGGGGAAGGTTCGCTGCGCCGCAAGCGCGCCGCGTTCCGCCTCGGTGCCTCGCGTGGCTTCGGCGAGCGCCTCGTCCGGGGTCTTGCCGAGCGCGAACGCCGCCCCCTGCGCCAGCAGGTTCGCGAGCAGCGCGTCGTGATTGTCCTTGAGCGCGTGCGCGGGCCGCACCACACCGATCAGATCCAGCGGCACGATGTCGCTGCCCTGATGCAGCGCCTGGAAAAATGCGTGCTGCGCGTTCGTGCCGACGCTGCCCCAGACCACCGGGACGGTTGCCTGATGCAGATCGCCGCCGGCAGCGTTCACGCGCTTGCCGAGGCTTTCCATCTCTAGCTGTTGCAGAAAAGCGGGCAGTTCGGCCAGACCATCGAGGTACGGGATCACGCCATGCGCGGCATAGCCCAGACCGTTGCGATTCCATACGCCTATCAGCGCGAGTAGTACCGGCAGATTGTCGCGCCAGTCAGCGGTACGGAAATGATCGTCCATGAGCGCCGCCCCGCGCAGGAACGCGCGGAAATTCGGCATGCCGATCGCGAGCGCGAGAACCAGCCCGACAGCCGACCAGACCGAATAGCGGCCACCGACGAAATCCCACATGGGCAACACGCGTTCCGGCGGAATACCGAGCGCCGCGGCAGCTTCGACATTCGCGCTGACCGCGATGAAATGTGCAGCTGCACGTGCTTCGTCGCCTGCATAAGCCTGCGCAATCCATTGCCGCAGCACCGCACCGTTGAGCAGCGTCTCCTGCGTCGTGAAACTCTTGGAGACCAGCAGCACCAGCGTGTGGCGCGGATCGAGCCGGCGCATCAGCGCAGCGATTTCGTGGCCATCGACATTCGGCAAAAAGTGGCAGCGGAAGCGGCCGCTGTGGCAGTTGCTCAAGGCTTCAACCGCGAGGCGTGGCCCCAGATCCGAACCGCCGATGCCGAGATTGACAACGTCGGTGATACCGTCGGGAATGCCGAACGCGCCCGCATCGCCGCGTTCAAGCGCGTCGACGAGATCACCCATGCGACGCAGCGTCGCGGCGATCTCGGCGTTTACGTCTGCAGGTGCCGGCGAGGCGAGGCGCGATTCAGCCGCGCGCAACGCGGTATGGAGGACCGGACGCTGCTCGGAAGCATTGAGCACATCACCGCGAAACATCGCATCGCGACGCTGCTGCCAGCCGCACTGCTGCAGCACGTCCCCCAGCGCCTGCAACGCGTCGTCGTCGAGCTTCTGCCGAGAAAAATCCAGCAGCAGCGGTCCCGCACGACGCGAGAACCGTTCGAAGCGCTGTGGCGCGGCGAGCAGCTTACGCAAGTGAAGCGGGATCAGGCGCGCGGCTTCCCGCGCCAATGTGTCGAGCTGTCCGGCCTGCATGGCGTTCCTTGGGCTATTCGATGCACATATCGGCATCGGCTGACTCGATCTTAATCAGACCAGCACGAGCCGGTCGACCGTGTTCGATGCGAAATAGACGTGCATGGAAGGGCTTGTCCGGACAGCATGCCGCACTGCGGCAAGACAATGCGCCGGCCCTGTTAGCACGCGCGGATTTTCCTGAAATCACTACAGCGTTGCGCGAAAACAACGAGCCGTGAGGCGACACGGTGGCGTCAGCATGACAGGCCCGCCACTTTCGCAACGAAGATGGCCTTACACCCTTGCGCGCCTTGCCGCTTGAGAAAGTGCGATGGACCGATTCGTGTCTGCGCAGCTTGATCGGCAGAAAATGCCGGACAGGCGGCTCAAGTAGCTAATATCCCGATGAACTTCCGGTCATTGGACCAGCTATAGCGACGTCGTCTCGACGCCTCCGGGCAAAAAAAAACCCCTCGCCGGAAACCGGCGAGGGGTGAATTCGGAGTGACGATTACCTGAACAATGCGCCCTGCGGCCACCGGAACAACGAGACGTTGCAAAAACCCCAGTGGCTGTGGCGACGTTACCACACCACGAGACAGGAAAGCTACTGGTCTGTGATTGCCAGCACAGACCGGCGAACTCAGCCATCTATGGCCAGATTGTCGATCAGCCGTGTCGATCCTAGCCGCGTGGCAATCAAGGCGATCAGTCCGTCGCACTGCCCCGGCGTCGATGCAGAAAGATCGGTCGCCTGGCGAATCGCGGCGTAGTCGGTGTGAAAACCGGCCGCATCCAGCTCGGCCACGGCGGCCGCTTCGATGGCTTCCAGTGCGTCGCCACGCAGGACGCCATCGCGCATGTGCTGCAGCGTCCTATAGATCTGCGCGGCTCTGTCGCGCTCGTCCGCGCTCAGATATTGATTGCGCGAACTCATGGCCAGACCGTTGGCTTCGCGCACCGTGGGTGCCGCAACGATCTCGATCGGCAGGCACAGGTCGGTTACGAGACGACGTATCGTCAATAGCTGCTGATAGTCCTTGCGTCCGAACAGGGCAACATCAGGCTGTACAAGATTCAGGAGCCGCAGCACCACGGTTGCGACACCGGCAAAGTGCCCGGGCCGGAATGCGCCTTCCAGGGTTTCGGTGACGCCTACGACCTCGACCCGCGTCGCCGCTTCGGTGCCGAACGGATAGACGGCTTCGACCGCCGGCGCGAACAGCACATCGCAATCCTGTGCCGCCAGTCCCCGCGCGTCGGCGTCCAGCGTGCGCGGATACCGGGCAAAGTCTTCGTGCGGGCCGAACTGGGTCGGATTGACGAATACACTCGCGACCACGCGATCGCCGCGTTCGCGCGCACCACGCACCAGTGAGTAATGACCGGCGTGAAGATTGCCCATCGTCGGCACCATGCTGACCTTGAGCCGGTCACGGCGCCATTCGGCGACGAGCGCCCGCAACTCCACGGGGGAATGCACTAGTTTCATGTCAGTAGCTATGCTCGGGCGCGGGGAATGCACCGCTGCGCACGGCGTCGGCGTAGGCCTGCAGCGCGGCCTGGACCGAATCATGGCCCGCGAGGAAGTTCTTGCTGAAGCGCGGCCGCTTGCCCGGCGTCAGGCCTAGCAGGTCATACATCACTAGCACCTGGCCGTCGCAGTGCAAACCGGCCCCGATACCTACCGTGGGAATTGCCAGTTCGGCGGTAATGCGTTGCGCCAGAGACGACGGCACGCATTCCAGCACCAGCAGATCCGCACCG
>JAAFHE010000223.1 GCA_013298265.1 Lysobacterales bacterium
GCGGTCGTTCCGACCGTTCCGAGCCGCGCGGTAGCCCGCGCACGATCGGCGATACCAAGATGGACAATCGCACCTTGTTCCTCAATGGCGAAATTCCGCTCGGGGACGCAGCGCATTTCTACTTCAGCGGCGGCTACCAGGACCGCTATGCCTCGTCCGGTGCATTCGGCCGCGGCGGTATCGGCAGCGATGACATCCCGTCGCGCAACTCCGCGGCGATGTATCCCAACGGCTTCGTGCCCTTCATCAATGGCGACGTCGAGGATCGCACCCTGATCGCCGGCGTCTGGGCCAACATCGGCGAATGGCGTGCGGATTTCTCGCAGACCTATGGCTACAACGAGCTGCTGAACAACATCAGCAATACCTTGAACGCGTCGATCGCCAACAACGACCTGCTCAACGGCGGTCGGGGTATGAGCCCGAACAAGTTTGACGCCGGCGGTTACGCCTTCACGCAGTACACGACCAACGTGGATTTCTCGCGCTATCTCGACAGCGTGCTCGCTGGCACCAACGTCGCGTTCGGCCTCGAACGCCGCCGCGAGAACTACGAGATCTTCGCCGGTGAAAGAGGGTCCTGGGACGACTTCGACGGTCCGGGCGGCGGCAATGCCGGCAGCCAGGGCTACCCCGGCTTCCAGCCGGGCGACGAGACCGATTCCAGCCGCACCAGTTGGGCCGCCTACGGCGACGTCGAGTTCAACTGGACCGACCGCTTCATGACGGGCGTCGCGGGCCGCTTCGAGGACTATGACGACTTCGGCAAGACCACCACGGGCAAGCTGACCTCGTCGTTCAAGGCGACCGACACCTTACTGCTGCGTGGTTCGGCCAGCACCGGCTTCCGTGCACCATCGCTGCAGCAGCGCGACTTCCAGTCGACGTACACGGAGTTTGTCGGCGGCGATCCGCTCGACATCCTGCTCGCCCGCAACGGCAGCGCCATCGCCAATGCGGCCGGCGTCGATCTGTTGCGTGAGGAAAAGGCCACGAGCTACACGCTGGGCTTCGCCTGGAGTCCACTCGACAACCTCACCGTGACGCTCGACGGCTATCGCATCGACATCGACGATCGCGTCGTGCTGTCGGGTCAGTTCGGCGTCGACAGCCCGGCTATCAGCGCCGCGCTGCGCCAGATGCTGATCGACGAAGGTGTCGGCGCCGCGGCGTTCTTCGTCAATGCGGCGGATACGCGTACGACCGGCATCGACCTGACCATCGCGCACAGCACGCAGGTCGGCGATGGCGAGCTGACCACCTATTTCGGTCTGAATCACGGCAAGACCGAGATCACGAAGGTCAACGTGCCGGCACCGCTGCTGGTCGCGCCGGAAGGCGCGGAAACCTTCCTGTCGGACCGCGAACGCCGCTTCATTGAGGACGGCGCGCCGAGCACCAAGGCGACGCTGAGCTTCGACTACTCGATCGGCAAGTGGGATGCGATGTTCAAGATCATCCACTTCGGCTCGCAGACGCTGGGTTCGTTCTCCGGCCCGCCGGTATTCCTCGAATACGGCGCGAAGACCTCGGCCGACGCGAGCGTGACCTATGCGTTCAACGACAAGGTCAAGCTGACGGTCGGCGCGGCGAATATCTTCGACCAGTTCCCGGACCGGCAGAATCCGGACGAGACCGACAACGGCCATGTCTACGACAGCGTGCAGTTCGGCCTCAACGGCACGTCGTATTTCACGCGTCTCGCCGTGAAATTCTGATCGGCCGGAAGTAGTGAAAGCGAAGGCCCGCATCGCAAGCTGCGGGCCTTTGCTTTTCTGCGTAGTGCGCGCACCGGATTGGGGTCTCAGAGCCCGTGTACTACTGGGGCTATCAGCTCGTCGGCGGTGGCCGCTCTATCGCCGAAGGACCGTCCGTGCATTTTCTTCAGGCGTTCGAGTACGACGTCGCCGTCACCCGTGACGGCCAGATGGTGCTGGTGTTTGCGCCGGAGGACTCGGTCAAGAGCGAGAATCTCTACTACATGATCGGAACCCTGAGTTCCTGAAATCTATCGCTGAGTCGCGATTGTCGCGGCGCCGCAAGCTCTGGCTGCACTGCTCTGCCTACAATTGCCGCCGGTTCGGACGGGAGACGGGCATGAGTCGCATGATGCGGTCGGTGGCGGTTGCAGTGGCGCTTGTCGCGCTGGGCTGCGGAGCGGCAGGCGCGGAGCAGCAACCGGCGAAAGGCAAGACCATGACGGAGGTGCTCGCCGCGAGCCAGCCCTCGGATTGGCGCCGGCTTGATCCGGACAACACGATGTACCTGGATTTCGCCGCGGGCCGGGTGATCATCGAACTCGCGCCGGGCTACGCGCCGCAGCACGTCGCGAACATGAAGATCCTGCTGCGCCAGCACTATTTCGACGGACTTTCCATCCTGCGCGTGCATGACAACTACGTCGTGCAATGGGGCGATCCGGATGCAGGAGACAAGGACAAGGCGAAACCGTTCGGCGAGGCGAAGCGTTCGGTGGCCGGCGAGTTCTCCCAGGCCATCGCAAAGCAGCCGTTCGTGCATCTGCCCGACGGTGATGTGTATGCGCCGCAGGTCGGCTGGTCGGGTGGTTTTCCGGTCGCGCGCGATCCGAAGCAAGGACAGACCTGGCTCACGCACTGCTACGGCATGGTCGGCGTGGGCCGTGACAACGCTGCAGACAGCGGCAGCGGCGCTGAGCTGTACGTGGTGCTGGGCCATGCGCCGCGGCATCTGGACCGTAACGTGACCCTGGTCGGACGCGTCGTCCAGGGCATGGAACTGCTCGCGGCACTGCCGCGCGGCAGCGGCGCGCTCGGTTTCTACGAGAAGCCCGAGCAGCGCATCGCCTTGAAGCAAGTGCGGCTCGGCAGCGAGCTGCCCGAGGCGCAGCGCAGCCGCATCGAACTGCTGCGCACGGACACGCCGACCTTTACCGCGCTGATCGAGACGCGGCGCAACCGCCATGACGAGTGGTATCTGAGCCAGGCTGGCAAAGTGGAACTGTGCAATGTGCCGCTGCCGTCGCGGCAGCCCTGACGGAACCGCGCCGTAGAATCATGCTGCCGCGCTATCTGTCGCGGCGAGCACCGGCGCGGCCGGGGCCGGTTTGCGTTTCTCGCCGAGCAGCCGGCCCAGATCACGCAGTGGCATGGGTTTGCGCACCCACTCGATCTGCCATTCCGCCGGCGGGCGATCGTGCGGACCGTCGGGTGGAGATGCGCTGTGGATCAGGCAGCGCGGTGGTGCTCCCGGCGCGCATTCGGCGCGAATGCGGCGGATCAGTTCGATGCCGTTTTCGTGCTCCAGGTGCAGGTCGACCAGTAGCGTGTCTGGCGCGAACGCACGCCACAGCGCGAGCGCCTCGGTGATGTCCGCGGCAACGCGGTGTTCGATGCCCAGTGCGTCGAGCTGGGCACTGAGCAGTTCGCGGATCGCCGCGTCGTCGTCGACAAGCAGCACTCGGCCCTGCGGCAGTCCGGCGGGTTCGACTTCGGGTTCCGCCGGCGCATGCGGCAGCACTATGCAGAATGCGAATGTGCTGCCGACACCGAGCCGGGTGTCGATCTGCAGCTCACCGCCCATGATGCCGATAAGCTGGTTGGCGATGGACAGCCCCAGACCCACGCCGCGGCGGGTGCGTCCGCCGCCGCGCTCGAACGGCTGCAGCAGGCGGCGCAGTTCGTTTTCCGCAATGCCCGGTCCGGAGTCGGTGATGCGGAAAAACACCTGCGACCCGGCGCAGTCGGCCGCGAGCACGATGTCGCCGGCGGTCGTGAACTTCACCGCGTTGCCGAGCAGGTTGATGAGGATCTGCTGCAGCCGCGCCGCGTCGCCGCAGACGCGGGCCGGCAGGGTCGGGCCGGTGTGCAGGCTGACCTGGATCGGGCGATCGGCCAGCTCGGCACGGAACAGCCCCGCGACATGGCTCAGCAGCGCGGGCAGGTCGAAGGGTTCGTCGCGCAGCGCGATGCGGTCGAGCGCAAGCTGCGCGTGATCGAGATAGTCCTCGGCGGTGCGCACCAGCTCGACCGAGGTCGAGTGCGCGGTTTCCAGCAGGCCGCGGGTGCGCCGGTCGTCGACGCGCTGCAGGGCCATGTCGATGAGGCCGCTGATTGCCGCCATCGGATTGCGCACCTCGTGTGCGGCCATCGCGAGCATGTCGGCGCGCGTCCGGTTGACCTGGTTCAGCGCCGCATTGAGCCGGCGCAGCCAGCGCAGGCGCAGTGCGATGATCGTGGCCAGCAGCACGACGACACACAGGGCTGTGATCAGCGCGAGTGCAAAGAAGCGTGTCCGCGTGCGCTCGCCGGCTTTGTCGGCCTCGGCCGCGCGCAGCAGTGCCGCCTGCAATTCGCTGGCCTGGCGCAGCGAGCGGATCTCGGTCTCGCGCGACTGCCGGTTGTAGAGCGTGTCGATCTCGGCAAAGGCGCGGGCGACCTCGCGACTGGACAGGCGTGCATTGATCTCTATGAGTTCGCGCGTCGCCGACAGCGCCAGTTCCAACTGGCCGGCCTGCTCGGCTAACTGGGCCTGGACCGTCAGCAATTCCGCGCTCAGACGGCCGAGATCGAGCTTGCGCGCGTCGGCCAGCGCCGTGTCGAGCACTGCCATTGCCTCCTGCGGCTGTTTCAGCGCGGCGAGTGCCTCGGCGATGTTGCGACGTGAAGAAATCGAATGAATCACTTTGCCTTGCGCCAGTTCATAGGTCAGCGCGCGGCGCGATGCGGTCAGCGCCGCGGCGGGCTGGCCCAGGCTCAGGTACAGCGAGGCGCTGTTGTCATCCATCATGGCCATGCCGCCCTGACTGCCCAGGCGCGCATAGCGTGCGTGGGCGGCGCGCGCCAGCGGCAGCGCCCGTTCGGGCTTGCCGAGTTCGTTGAACGTCAGTTGCAGCAGGTTTTCGCTGCGCGCCAGCGCGTATTCGTCGTTGAGCCGGGCAAAGCCCGTGTTGGCGCGTTCGCAATGCGGCTGCGCGGCCTTGGGGCGCGTTGCACTCAGCAGCAGGTCGCAGGTTTCCAGCTCGGCCAGCGCGTTCCAGTACGGCTGATTCAGCGCGCGCAATGCCTCGGTGGCCGAACTGGCCAGCGCCAGACCGCTTTCGATCTGTTCCCCTTCCAGTTGAATGCGCGCACGCACGATGTCGGCCAGGGCAAGCGCGCTGGCACGACCGCTGTCGCGGCCCAAAGCTTCCAGGCGATCAGCGATCGGCATCGCATGTTGCGGCGAGAGCAGCATGGCCGCTGTTGCCATGTCCTGCAGCAGGCGTTCGCGTGCGGCCGGATCCAGGTCGTCACGCGCGAGCAGCGCCTCGCCTTGCCGCAGTGCTTCCTGCGGCGCGTCGAGCATGATCGGGCGCAGCGGCGCCGGCGGCACGTCCGCCAGCGCGAGGCCGATCAGCGCGCAGCACAGCCCGGTCAGCACCGGCGGGCCTGCGACGATGGCGCAGAGGCGGTCATGGGGCGGCTGCGTCGGCAGATGGGACAGCGCGAATTTTGCACACGGCACAAGTGGCGCAATAAATGGAAATTTTTACACGCCGCCGCCGCGGCCCAGGAAGGCTGCACGGAATAGCCGGTGAACGCAGCAGCGGGTTCATACGGGCCGGCGGGAGACGACGGATTCGTCACTATTGCACATCTTGCGCCGGACTGCCCGGCCGCGGCGCTACGCAGGCTGTTGAGAAATGGTCCGCCGGAGCGATCGAGGGATGGACCCGCCCGGAGTCGACCACGTAAGTGATTGACTCCGGGGAGGGTAACGTCGATTGCACATGCCGTTGGCTTTCGGAAAACGAGGGGCAGCTTCGTTTGCACCGTCCGACTGGAAGTAAGACTAGAGTTGTTTTCTCAACAACCGGCTAAGGCCGCCGCGTCACGGTTCAGGCACCTGCCTTGGCGTCGTGCTGGCGGATAAAAGCGCGCACGTCCGGATAGACCACCTCGCGCCAGCGCCGGCCGCTGAAGATGCCGTAGTGGCCGGCGCCCTTCACGGTGAGGTGGCGCTTGTGCTCGGCGGCGATGCCGGCGCACAGCGCGTGCGCCGCTTCGGTCTGGCCCAGGCCTGAAATGTCATCGAGTTCACCTTCGATCGTGAACAGCGCGGTGCCGGTGATGTCGGCCGGCTTGACGCGCTGGCCGTTCACGTCCCACAGGCCGCGCGGCAGCAGGTGTTGCTGGAACACGGTGTTGATGGTGTCGAGGTAGTACTCGGCCGGCATGTCGAGCACCGCGTTGTATTCGTCGTAGAACTTGCGATGCGACTGCGCGTCTTCGAGATCACCCTTGAGCAGATCCTCGTAGAAGTCCCAGTGCGAACTCAGGTGCCGGCCCGGATTCATCGCGATGAAGCCCGTGTGCTGCAGGAAGCCCGGATAGACGCGGCGGCCGTGGCCCGGATAGTTCGCCGGCACGTCGTGGATGACGCTGTTCTGAAACCACGACAGCGGCTTGGTCGTGGCGAGGTCGTTGACCTGGGTCGGGCTGCGCCGCGTGTCGATAGGGCCGCCCATCATCGTCATGCTGCGCGGCGTGGGTTCGCCGTTGCTGGCCATCAGCGAGATCGCCGCGAGCACGGGCACGGTCGGCTGGCAGACCGAAACCACATGCAGGTTCTTCGCGCCGATGTGCCGGATGAATTCCTGGATGTAGGCGACGTAGTCGTGCAGGTGGA
>JAAFHE010000224.1:0-3933 GCA_013298265.1 Lysobacterales bacterium
CGCCATCCCTTCCGCAAGCCCGGCGACAGCGAACGCGAACTGCTGCGCGCGATCACCACGCGCGATGCGGAGCGGCCGAGCCAGCACGGCGCAACCACCTCGGGCCTGCGCGCGGCCGATGTCCGCGGCGATCTGGACAACATCGTGCTGACCGCGATCGAACGCGAGCCGACCCGGCGCTATGGTTCGGTGCGCGAACTCGCCGACGACCTGCGCGCCTGGCTCGCCGGCCGTCCCGTGTCGGCACGGCCGCAGACCTTTGCCTACCTCGCGCGCAAGTTCGTCGCGCGCCATCGCGTCGCCGTCGTCACCGCCGCCGCGGCCACGCTGGCCCTGATCGCGGCCAGCGGCATCGCCCTATGGCAGGCGCGCATTGCGGTACAGGAGCGGGAACGCGCGCAACAGCGCTTCGCCGAGGTGCGCCGCTTCGCCAACAACCTGCTGTTCGACTATCACGAAGGCATCCAGAAGCTGGCCGGCTCGCTGCCGATGCAGGAACGGCTCGTCCGCGATGGCATCGAGTATCTCGAGCGCCTGCGCGCGGACGCCGGCGACGATACGGATCTCTGGCGCGACATCGCCGCGGGCTACATCAAGGTCGGCGACCTGCAGGGCAATCCGTACGGCGCGAACCTCGGCGATTTCGCTGGCGCGGGCAAAAGCTACGACCAGGCCGACGCGGCGCTGGTACGCGCCGAGGCGCGCGACAACAGCGCCGAGACGCGGGTCTTGCGTGCGCGCCTGTCGATGCGTCGCGCCTACCTGCACTACCAGGACTCGGAGCTGGATCCGGCGCGCGAGCGCACGCACGAATCGGTCCGTGGCTTCGCGGCGCTGCATGCCGAAAAGCCGGACGACATCGACGTGCTGAATGAATACGCGGACGGACTGGATCTCTACAGCGAACTGATCGGCCTGCGCAGCGATGACGGCAAGCCCGATCCCGACAGCGCGCGGCGCTATCAGCTGCAAGCCGCGCAATTGCGCCGCGACGCGCTCGCAGGTAGGCCTGACAACAAGCACCTGCGCTATGCCGTCTATACCAGCCAGCAGCGCGAGGGCGCCTACTGGGTCGAGCACAATGACATGGCCGAGGCCGAGGCCGCGCTGACCGACGCCCTGAGGATTATTCGCGACCTCGTCGCGGGCGATACCAGCGACACCTACCGGCAGCGCGAGATCGGCGTCGTGCTCGTGCGTCTCGTGCAGGTGCAGGATGCGCAGGGCAAGCTCGACGCGTCGGTCGATTCGGCGCTGCAGGCGATGAAGCACATGGACGCGCTGCTGGCGCGCGACCCGGACAATGATTCGATGCGCGAAGGCGTGACGTCCACGACGGGCTGGGCCGCACGCCAGCTCGTCAAGGCCGGCCGCCACGGCGAAGCGCTGCCGATCGTGCAGCGCCAGATCGCCATGAACGAGGCGCGCCTGCGCGCCGCGCCCGGCAATCCCGAGATTCGCTACAACCTGTCACTCGCCTATCGCCGGCTCGGCGAACAGCGCGTGGCGGCGGGCGACCCGGACGGCGCGATACAGGCGCACCGCAAGGCGCTGGACATCCAGCAGGAACTCGCTGCGCTGTCCGCGGACCATGCGGCCGCCGTCGCGCTGTCCCAGCTCCATGTCGGCCGCGCCGAGCAGGCCGCAGGCCGCATCAGCGCCGCGCGCACCACGCTGGCCGACGCGACGCAGGGCCTCGCCGCACTGGTGAACACAAAAGCGGTCGGCGCGAGCTACGCCGAAGACCTCGCCGATGCCTATGTCTCCCTGGGTGATGCCTGGGCCGCGACCCCGGCCGACCGCCGCCGTGCGACCGATGCCTACCGCAGCGCCGTCGCGATCTGGGACGGCGTCGAGCGCGACGGCGCGCTGTCACCCTTGTCCGCAAGCAAGCGCGACCGCGCGCGACGCGCCGCGGTGCCGTAGCGGGCAGGTTCGGGCGAGCGCAGCGCACCACAACCGGTAGGGCTCAGAACGCGATCGTGATCGTGACCGAGTTGTTGGTGCCGGCGATCGAGTTGTTGAGCGTGTTGGCGAAGCCCGCGCAGGCCGCGCTGTTGGCTATCGGCGGGATGGTGATGCCGCCGCCGCTCATGGTCTCGGCGCTCGCATTCCACGTGCCGGTGACACCGATCACCATAGGGCCGTAGATACAGTCGCTGCCAAGCGCCACCGGCACGCCGCTGACGATGGCCGACTGCAGCTGCAGGTAGACGTTGTCCATCTGGATGCCCGCGACATTCGGAGCGGTCATCGGGTTGTAGGTCGAGCCCAGGTGGATCAGCTGCAAGGTCAGCGTGACCATGCCCAGGCCGTTGACGTTGGACTGCAGGCTCGACGGCGGGAAATAGAGCACGCCACTGTAGACGCCCGGCGAGGCCTGCTGCGCGCCATTGGCGATCGAGCCGGACGGAAACGGCATCGGAAATCCATTGACGACGAGCTGGCCGCTGACCGGCCGGGGTTCCATGCGGTGGCGGAAGATCCGGTCCGGCAGGGTCTGTGCCTGCAGCGGCAGTGCGGCGAACAGCATGAAGGCGGCCAGCGTGGACTGGGCGCGGAAGCGGTAGTGAGTCGACATGGAATTCCCCCGGGTTGGTGAGCGGCACGGAGGCCGCGCGGGGTCTGTCGACCGCGCGCCGCCGTCCTTACCGGCACACGCACGGAAGCGCGGCGAAAACGCTCACGCGTTTGCCGCGGTATCGCTCAATACGCGAATTCGCGGAACACCGGATCGACGCTGCCGCCCCAGGGGCCATGGAACAGTTCCAGCTTGCGTTCGGCCGGCGTCTGGTTGGCCTCGGCGAATTCGATCAGCGGTTCGATAAACACCGCCTCGCTCGCACCGGTGGCGTTGAGCCGGTTGCGCCGGGCCAGGCCGTGGCCGGAAATCTTCAGCGCCTCGAGCGCGAGCTCGCGCACGGTCGCGCCGCGGAACGGCAGCTTGAAACCCTGCCGTGGCACGCCGTCGCGCAGCGCATGGCGTTCGGTCAGGCTGAAGTCCTTGACCAGGTCCCAGGCCGCATCGAGCGCCGTGTCGTCGTAGAGCAGGCCGACCCAGAACGCGGGCAGCGCGCAAAGCCGGTTCCACGGGCCGCCGTCGGCGCCGCGCATCTCGAGGTATTTCTTCAGCCGCACTTCGGGGAAGGCTGTGGTCAGGTGGTCGGCCCAGTCCTTCAGCGTGGGTGTCGCGCCCGGCAGGTCCTCGAGCTTGCCTTCCATGAATCGGCGGAAGGACTGCCCGGCGAGATCGATGTAGCGCCCATCGCGGTAGCTGAAGTACATCGGCACGTCGAGCAGGTAATCGACGTAGCGCTCGTAGCTGAAGCCGTCCTCGAAGACGAAGTCGAGCATGCCGGTGCGATCCGGGTCCGTGTCGGTCCAGACGTTGGAACGGAAGCTCAGGAATCCATTCGGCTTGCCTTCGGTGAAGGGCGAGTCGGCGAACAGCGCAGTCGCGATCGGCTGCAGCGCGAGCGAGACGCGGAACATCTTGACCATCTGCGCCTCGGAACCGAAGTCGAGATTGACCTGCACCGTGCAGGTGCGCGTCATCATGTCCAGTCCCAGACCGCCCTTGAGCGGCATGTAGCGCTTCATGATGGCGTAGCGGCCCTTCGGCATCCACGGCATCTCCGCGCGCGTCCACTTGGGCTGGAAGCCCATGCCGAGGAAGCCCAGGCCGAGTTCGTCGGCGACGGTCTTCACTTCACGCAGATGACTGGTGACCTCGCAACAGGTTTCGTGCACGGTGACCAGCGGCGCACCCGACAGTTCCAGCTGGCCGGCCGGCTCCAGCGTGATCGAACCCAGGCCGCGGCTCAGCGCGATCAGATGGCCGTTCTCGCGTACCGGCTCCCAGCCGAACCGCGTCAGTCCTTCGAGCAGGGCGCCAATGCCGCGTTCGCCTTCCCAGGTCGGCGGCTTGAGATC
>JAAFHE010000224.1:3943-6623 GCA_013298265.1 Lysobacterales bacterium
CTCGATGAGCTGCTCGCGACGCGTGATCGGCACTTCCTTGACCGCACTGGGACCGGACATACGCAGGCTCGCTGGCTGGATGGAACGGCGACGTTGGGGCGCCAACGCCGATCAAAAGGGGGACTCGCTCCGGCCACTGGCGTCTGCGGCGAACCGAGTGCGGCTTGCGCCGGATCGGCGAATCGCGAAAGACTCGCGCAATGCCCGCCGCCAGACTTGCACGTTACCTGTTGCCGGCGCTACTGCTGCCCGGCGCCGCGCTGGCGCAGGAGCTGGTGCGTGGCAACGGCCCCGAACCTTCGACGCTGGATCCGCACCGCTGCCAGGAAGTGGCCTGCGGCAATATCCTGCGCGATCTCTACGAAGGTCTCGTGACGGAAGACGCGGCGGGCGCGGTGATTCCCGGCGCGGCCGAATCCTGGACGCGCTCGGACGACGGATTGACCTGGCGCTTCCGCCTGCGCGCCGACCTGCACTGGTCCGACGGCCAGCCGCTTGATGCGGCGCAGTTCGTCGCGAGCTTCCGCCGCGCGCTCGCACCGCAGACCGCCGCGCCCATGGCAGCGCTGCTGCGGCCGATCGCGAACGCCACCGCGGTCGGTGCCGGCACGCTGCCGACTGAGGCACTCGGCGTCAGTGCGATCGACGCGCGCACGCTGCAGATCGTGCTCGACGAACCGGTCGCGCTGACCGATCGCCTGCTGCTGCCGATCGCCTTCCCCGTCTATCTGCCGGCGGTGACGACGTTCGGTGCACAGCACACCCGACCCGGCAATCTCGTCGGCAACGGCGCCTATGCGCTGTCGGACTGGACGCCGCAGGCCAGCGTCGAACTCACGCGCAATGCGCAGTTCCACGGCGCCGCCGATGTCGCGATCGAGCGCGTGCGCTTCGTCGTCACCGAAGATGCCGCAAGCGAACTCAAGCGCTTCCAGGCCGGCGACCTGCACCTGACCGAAACCGTGCCGCCAAAGCCGCTCGCGCAGTTGCGCGCGGCGTTCGGCGAGCGCCTGCACATCGGGCCGTATCTCGGCAGCTTCTGGCTCGGGCTGAACCTGACGCGGCCGCCGCTGCGCGACAATCCGGCGCTGCGCGAGGCGCTGGTGCTCGCGATCGACCGCGACATCCTCACGCGCTACGTCACCGGCCTCGGCGAACAGCCGGCGTGGAGCATCGTGCCGCCGGGCACCCGCGATCACGTCGTGCCCGACGTCGCCGCCGCGCGCCTGGCGCGCGAGCCGCGCGAAGCCCAGGCGCGCGAACGCTACGCCGCGGCCGGCTACACCCGCGAAACACCGGTCGTGCTGGAACTGCGCTACAACACGTCGACCGTGCACCGCAAACTCGCGCTGGCCGTGGCGTCGATGTGGCGCCAGGTGCTCGGTGCTCGCGTCGTGCTGCGCAACGAGGAATGGAAAGTCTTCGTGCAGAACCGGCGCGCGCGCGTCATCACTCAGGTGTTCCGCGGCGGCTGGATCGCCGACGTCAACGATCCGCTGGAATTCCTCGCGACCTTCGCCGGCACGGACAACCCGCTGAACACGACCGGCTACGCCGATGCGCAGTTCGACGATCTGCTGCGCCGCGCCGCGGCCCTGCCCGCCGGCGACGAACGCCGCGATCTCGTCGCCGCGGCCGAAGCGCGGCTGCTCGCCGCGAACGCCGTGGTACCTATTTATTTCTATACTTCCAAGCATCTCGTCGACGCGCGGCTGCGCGGCTTCGAGGCCAACCCGTTGGATCACCACGCCTCGCGCTGGCTGCGCTGGGCGACCGGGACGCCGCCGGCTTCGATATCTCCAGGTATGCCGCGATGAGCGACGCCATCGCCCCTGCCGAAGCGGCACACGCCGCGTCGCCGTTCGCACGCTTCGTCCCGCGCGCGCGCGCGGTCGCGACCTCGCTGCTCACGGCCGCGTTCACGCTCTGGCTGCTCGTGACGCTGTGCTTCGCGCTGCTCCACGCGGCGCCAGGCGGACCGTTCGACACCGAAAAAGCCGCACCGCCGGCCGTGCAGGCGCAGCTCGCGCAGCGCTACCGTCTGGATCGCAGCCTTCCGCAGCAATACCTGGCCTATCTCGGCGACATCGCACGCGGCGATCTCGGGCCGTCATTCCAGTATCCGGACTTCAGCGTCAACGAACTCATCGCGCGCAGCCTGCCGGTGTCCGCCGGACTCGGTGGCCTGGCCCTGCTGCTCGCACTGATGACCGGCGTGCCGGTCGGCGTGATCGCCGCGGCGCACGAAGGCGGACGCCTCGACCGCGGCCTCATGCTGATCGGCGCGATGGCGCAGGCGCTGCCCAAGTTCGTGATCGCGCCGCTGCTGATCCTGCTGTTCGCGGTGAAACTCGGCTGGCTGCCGGCCGGCGGCTGGGTCGCGCAGGACTGGCGCTATCGGGTCTTGCCAGTGATCGCGCTGATGCTGCCGAATCTCGCCTGGTGCGCGCGCCTGACCCGCAGCGGCATGAGCGAAGCACTGGCCAGCGACTGGCTGCGCGCCGCGCGCGCGCGCGGCTACGGCGAGACCCGCCTGCTGCTCGTGCACGCCCTGCCGGTCGCCGCGCTGCCACTGGCCGCGTGGCTGAGTCCCGCACTGATCAGCGTCATCACCGGCTCGGCCGTGATCGAGCAGATCTTCGGCATACCCGGCATGGGCCGCTATTTCGTGCAGGGCGCA
>JAAFHE010000225.1 GCA_013298265.1 Lysobacterales bacterium
GAACAGGCGCGCATCGCGCCGGACCAGCCGCTGATCCTGCTCGACCACATCCGCTGCGCGGCGTTCGAGCTGCCCTTCGTCGACGGTGATCATTTCGGCCCGGTGCCGCCCGAAGCCTACCTGCAGGTGCTGGCTGAATCCGATGTCGTGCATCGCGAAGGTTCGCGCTGGGAATGGATTGCCGATGCCTACCCGGCCAACGCGGTCAACCTGCGCTCGGTCGCCGACGGCAATTTCGTCGTCGTGGATCGCAGCGACGGACGCCAGTCCATCATTGCTGAAGTGGATTTTTCCAGCGCCGCGCTGACCCTGTACGAAGGCGCGATCCACATGGTGCAGTCGGTGCCTTATCAAGTGGAAAAGCTCGACTGGGACGGACGCAAGGCTTACGTCACGCGTACGCATGTGGACTATTACACCGATGCGATCGACTACACGCGGCTCAAGGTGCTGGAACGCTTCGACGGCGTTCGCGCCGGGCAGGGCAATGCCTATCTCGGCGAAGTGCACGTCGTGCGCCGCGTCGCCGGTTACAAGAAGATCCGCTATTACACGCACGAGAACATCGGCTACGGACCGGTCACGCTGCCGGACCAGGAGCTGCACACGACCGCGCTGTGGTGGCAGCTACCGCAGGAGGCGCTGGACGAGGCGTTCGCCTCGCGCCAGGACGCGCTCGACGGCTTCCTCGGCGCCGCGACGGCGCTGCATACGGTCGCGAGCGTGCGCGTCATGGCCGAATCGCGCGACCTCATGAAATCGGTAGGCAGCGGCGATGCGAGCGCCTTCGTCGAACGCGACCAGCGCGGCCGCGGCCAGTGGCGGGCCAGTGATGGAGCCGCGGCTGCCGATGCGGAGCGCTTCACACCGACGGTCTACCTGTACGACAACTACCCCGGCGGCGTGGGCCTGAGCGATCCGCTGTTCCGCGTGCAGGCCGAACTCGTGCGCGAGGCGCGCGAACTCATCGCCGGGTGCGCGTGCCGCGCCGGCTGCCCGGCCTGCGTCGGTCCGGTGCTCGCCGTCGACGAAGATGCCGCGGCAACCCCGAAGAGTCAGGCTGAGCGCGTACTCGCGCTGCTGCATACGGTATGAGCGGCCTGGTCGAGAAACTGAGGCGCCTGCGCCACCAGGCCGGCGTGCAGGCCGCGGCGCCTGTGGCGGCGATACCCGCCCCGGTCAGCGACGCGCTCGCACGCATCGGCGACGAGCGGCAGCGCCTGCGCCGCTTGCTTGATCTGCGGCCCACCGGCAAGCCGTCGCCGCGTACGTCGGTGCGCGCGACGCTGCCCTTGCGTGGCGAACCGATCGCGCCGGGCCTGTATGCGGTCGAGCAGCGCTACGGCGCCGAAGCTTTGTCGCCGCTGCTGCCGCCGCGCTGGCCCGATTGCGCGCCGCTGGCGCGCGCGCGGTTCCTCTGTTTCGACACGGAGACCACGGGGCTCGCCGGCGGCAGCGGCACGCGCGCCTTCATGATCGGCGCAGCCGACTGGGTCGGCCACGAGCTGCGCGTGCGCCAGCTGTATCTCACGGCGATGTCGGGCGAAAGCGCGATGCTGGCGGCATTCGCGCGCTGGCTGCGGCCGGATACGGTGCTGATCAGCTACAACGGCCGCAGCTACGACGCACCGCTGCTCGCGGTGCGCTATCGCCTGCAGCGCCAGGACAACCCCTTGCGCGATCTTGCGCACGTGGATTTGCTGCATCCGGTGCGCCGGGTCTATCGCGGACGCTGGGAGAACTGCCGCCTAGCGACGATCGAGCGCCATGTGCTGCGTATCGTGCGCGAGGACGACCTGCCGGGCTCGGAAGCCCCGGCCGCGTGGCGCACGTTTCTGCGCGACGGCCGCAGCACCGACCTGATGCGTGTGCTGGAACACAATCGCCAGGACGTGGTGACGCTCGCACGTCTGCTCGAACACATGGACCAGAACGCGACGCCGACGGCCTGGCTCACCTCGGCCTGACCGTGCCCGGTTGGTGCAGCCCGGTGTTCTGGCCGAATGCAGCACAAGGGGCCTGTCCGCTGAAATTCTGTGTGCGGATCGTTGCCGCTGCGCGCGGTCCGGTGCGGTGGTCCGATGGCAGTGCGCACTTCTTCAACGCAGCCGGCAAGGGAATTCCCCGGTGGCGCGACAGTTCAGGATCATTCCGCCGCAGGGGCTGCCAGCAGTGTTCCGGCAGCTCACTTCGGTTTGATGACAGTGTCGGACACAAGCAGCAAGGTCAGATCACGACGAAATCGAGGTAGGACACCGCGCGCGTATGCAGATTTCGATTTCTGGCAGTGTCTTGCGACATCCTTCGGTTGACTGGCTCGAGATTGCGATGGCGCTGCGGTAGCCGCCTGTTCCCGAGTCGCGCTTTTGGCTAGCATGAGGATTCGTTTCCAGCGGTCAGTCAGAGGAGCCTTGAGGATGAAATTTGCACGCTTTGCCGGAATGGTTGTTCTTGCGTCTTTCGGCGGCCTTGCGGCTGCCAAGGGCGTCGTAGTCAATCAAGCTGTTGCGGAGAACGAAGTGCTTGCGGCGCAGCAGCAGTGGTGTAAGGCACTTGTGGACATTAGCGCAACCTACGACCGAGAAGGGCACGATGCGGCCAAGGCGCTGGCCGGGAAGGTTATTGACTCTGCTTATGGCTATCAGATGGGGGCTGTGCTGTTCAAGCCGACGCTCACGACCAATCCTCAAACATTCCGTACCACACGGGCCGGCGCGCTATCGTACTTTGTCGGAAAAGATCCTGCGTTTCCCAAGGATACCGGCTTCGCGCTCAAGGGATGGAAGAAGTGCGATGTGGATAATGAGGCGATTTTTCTTGAAGGCGACAGTGCAACCACGATGGGGAAGGTGCACTTCACGGACAAGGACGAGAAAGTGACTTCTGTCGACAAGACGTGGCAGTTTGTGAAGGACCAGAGCGGGAATCTGCGCATTGTGGTGCACCACTCGTCGCTGGAATTCGCCGGCAAGTAGCGGCAGCACTGCGGCAGGCGCCCGAGTGCGCCTGCCGCACCGGCTAGCCCGGGTGTCGGCTACGCCTTCGCCGTCGCTGAAGTCCGCCGCACGCATCAGGACGGCGTTCCGCTGGCCTCGCTGCGAACGGGCGTGAGAACTGTGCGCTGGCCGCGCATGCGCCGCAGTGCAAACGCGCACGCGAGCACCAGCAGGAACGCGCCATAGCTGATCAGGCTCGCGAGCACTTGCTTCCAGATCGCACCGGCTGCCGGATCGGCGTGATGCATGCTCCACCAGCCGCTGGCTGCCGCGGCGCTCAGCGCGCACAGCAGGCTCGCCGCGTCGAACAGGCGCTGTGCCGCCGATGCCGGCCTTCGCCGCGTGCGCCAGTAGACGATGCCGAGCACGAGATACCACGGCAGCAGCAGGATCAGCGAAAGGTTCAGTGCGATTGCCGGACTCATAGTGTTATCCGAGTACGCCGTGTGGCTGGATGAAGCCGCTGGCGATGCCGGCGAGCACGAGCAGGATCAGCGCGACCGACAGCGCGATGCGCCGGGTCAGCGCCGCGACCATGCGGCTGCTGCCGCCTTTGTCGGTCATCATGAAGTACAGGCCTGCGCCGAGGTTGTAGACGATGGTGGCGAGGAAGCCGAGTGCGATCAGGGTTTTCATGCGGTGTTCCGTTGTAGTGCGTGGGCCAGCGCGCCGAGTTGCCGCAGCGCGGGCAGGACATCGGCCGTCGAGTGCCCGCAGTTGATGCGCAGGCAGTCGCTGAAGCGATGGTCGGGAGAGAAAATGTGCCCCGGTGCGATGCCGATGCCATGGTGCAGCGCCGACTGGTGCAGGGCCATGGTGTCGATGCCGGCCGGTAGCGCGAGCCAGAGGAAATAGCCGCCGCGCGGCCGGGTCAGTCGCGTGCCTGCCGGGAACGCCGCCTCGATCGCCTGTGTGGCGGCATTCATGCGTACCATCAGCGCCGTGCGCAGGCGGCGCAGGTGTCGGTCGTAGCCGCCTTCCTCAAGATAGTGCAGCAGCGCCGTCTGCGCCGGCACCGAGGCCGCCATCGTCGTCATCAGAATGAGGCGCTGTATGCGCTGCGCCTGCCGGCCGGCAGCGATCCAGCCGACGCGATAGCCCGGCGCCAGGCATTTTGAGAACGACGAGCAGTGCAGCACCAGGCCCGCCTCGTCGTAGGCCTTGGCCGGCTGTGGCCGTTGCGCGCCGAAATACAGTTCCGCATAGACATCGTCTTCGATCAGCGGTACTTCGTGCCGTGCGAGCAGCGCAACCAGTGCGCGCTTGTTTGCTTCGGGCATCAGGCTGCCGAGCGGATTCTGGAACGTCGGCATCAGCCAGCAGGCGGCGATGCGCTGCCGCGACAGCGCATCGGCCAGCGCATCGAGGTCGATGCCACGTTCCGGATCGGTACGGATCTCCAGCGCCTTGAGCTTGAGCCGCTCGATGGCCTGCAGCGCCGCGTAGAACGCGGGTGATTCGATGATGACGGTATCGCCGGGCTGGGTCACCGCCTGCAGCGCTGCATTCAGCCCTTCCAGCGCGCCGCTGGTGACGACGATCTCGTCGGGCTGCAGGCGGATGCCGTCGATGCGGTAGCGCAGCGCGATCTGTTCGCGCAGGCGCGGATTGCCTGGTGATAGATTTTCCACAATGCGGCAAGGGTCGAGCCGGCGCAGGCCCTTGGCCATCGCCTTCGCCAGCTGCGCGAGCGGAAACAGGTCCGGCCCGGGAAAGGCCGACCCCAGCGGCGCGATTCCGCTGGAGCGGGCGGCGCGCAGCACTTCGAACACGAGGTCACTCACCGCGACCTCGTTCGCCTCGCGGCCCGGCGCGGTGACCGCCAGTTCATTTGCCGTGGTCGTCATCGGCGCGGACACGTAGAAGCCGGACTGCGGCCGCGCGTGGATCAGTCCCTCGCGTTCGAGCCGCCGGTAGGCCTGGAACACGGTCGACGCGCTGACGCCGCGGCGCGCGCGGGTTTCGCGCACGGACGGCAGGCGTTCGCCCGGTGCGAGCTGGCCGGCGCGGATCAGCGCCGCAATCTCGTCGGCGTACTGGTCGTAGAGTTTCATGCTCAGCGCTCGTCGATGCCGCCCCAGGCGTCGACATCGGCGGCGCTCACGGGGCGTGCGTCTTGGCCCCAGCGTGCGCGCAGCGTGCTGACGAGGGCGGCGACCTCGGCAGCCGACAGCGTCTGAGCGAACGGCGGCATGGTCCAGGGCTGCGGATTGAGCGGCGTCGCCGGTGCTACCGCGCCGAACAGGGTCAGCTTGATCGCGTTGATCGGGTCCGGGCCGGTGATCGCCGAGGACGCCTGTAGCGACGGATATTTGCCCGCTTCGCCGCGGCCGTCCTCGCCGTGGCAGTCGGCGCAGTGCTTGGTGTAGAGCCGGTCGCCGAGCGCGCGCTGCTCTGCCGGAATATCCCACGCCGCCGTGTCGCGCCGCGACGGCGGCGCAGGTGCCAGCGTGCGCAGGTAGGCTTCCATCGCATCCGCGTCGGCGGCATCGAGGTGCTGCAGGTTCTGCGCAATCACGTCGGCCATCTTGCCGTAGGCCCCGTGGCCGTCGACGGAGGCGCCGCGCAGGTACTGCGCCAGCGCGCCCGGTGGATAGCGGGCCAGCGTCAATGTGTTGAGCGCGGGGGCATACCAGCCCGACACGCGGCCGCCGTCGAGTCGTGCACCGACGGCCAGCGACGAGAACCTGCCACGCGCGCCATGGCAGAGCGCGCAATGGCCAATACCGTTGACGAGCGCCGCACCGCGCTGCAGTTCCGGTACCGCCGTAGTCGCGGTGCGTGGCGAGGCCGGTCGGTAGTACAGCAGCCGCCAGGCGGTCATCGCGCCCGGCAGGCTGGCCGGGAACTCGAGTCGGTCGGCGGTTGGCGCCTGTGCCTCAGGAGGCAGCGTCGCGAGAAAGGCGAACAGCGCGTCCAGCTCCGCATCGTCCAACAGTGCAAAGTTCGCATACGGGAATACCGGCGCCTGCACGCCGTTGCGGCTGACGCCGTGGCGCATCGCGTGGCGGAACTCGGCCAGCGACCAGGCGCCGATGCCATGCTGCACGTCCGGCGTGAGATTGCTGCTGTGGATCGTGCCGTAGGGCGTGGCGAAGCCGCGTCCGCCCGCGTACGCCTTGCCGCCGCGCGCTGTGTGGCAGCCGCCGCAATTGCCGATCTGGGCGAGCCGGCGGCCGCGTTCGACCGATGCCGCGTCGGTGGACACCGCACGGGCAATGCCGGCTGGTACGCGGAACGGGGCCGCGCCGCCTTGCTGCAGAAACATCAGGCCAATCCAGCCCGCGGCCAGCAGCACCAGCGGCAACAGCACGATCGCGGCGAACAGCAGGCGTCGGCGCAGTGTCATGGCTGCACCGGTGCGTGCGGCAGATCGGCACAGGCCCGCGGTGGCAGGAAACTCCCGGCTGCCGCCGGCCGTTGCGGCTCGTCATGTACCTGCGCCGACAGCCATGCAGCGATCGCGCGGATCTCTCCCGGATCGAGAGCACGCGCGATGGCGGCCATGCAGTCCGGCGCCTGCGCCGTGCGCACGCCCGTGCGCCAGCCGCCGAACTGCGCGACCACGTATTCCTCGGGCAGTCCGACCAGACCCGGGATGGCCGGCTCGAGGCCGGCC
>JAAFHE010000226.1 GCA_013298265.1 Lysobacterales bacterium
CGCTGCAGGCCTATGCACAAGCGCAGTCGCTGCAGTGGATCGACGACCCGAGCAACACCGATACGCGTCACGCGCGCAACTTCCTGCGCCACGCGGTGCTGCCGTCGCTACGGACGCGCTGGCCGCGCCTGGACACGGCGGTTGGCCACAGCGCGCGCTGGATGAATGCCGCGGCGGAACAGCTACAGCGCGATGCCGCGATAGCGCTGGCGCAGATTCAGGGCCTGGATCCGGCCACGCTGGCCTGGCCGGCGTGGCTGGAGCTTGGCGACGCACTGCGTCCGCTGACCCTGCGCCTGTGGCTGCGCAGCCTGGGCCTGCCCACTCCAGAACATGTCCATATTGATCAATTGCAGCAGCAACTGCGCGACGCCGACGACGATCGCAACCCCTGCGTGAGCTGGCCCGGCGCCGAGCTGCGCCGCTACCGCGGCCTGCTCTATGCGCAGGCGCCACAAATTGCGCCCGACCCTGCCTGGGAACAAGCCTGGGACGGCCTCGGCACACTGCAACTGCCGGCCCGCTGCGGCAGCATCGCGCTCGCCGCAGCACCTGCAGCGCCGCTGGCGCTGACGGTGCGGTTGCGCCGTGGCGGCGAGCGTCTGCGCCCACACGATCAGGCACATACGCGCGACCTGCGCGACCTGCTACAGAAAGCCGGCGTTCCGCCTTGGCAGCGCGGCCGCCTGCCACTGGTATATGCCGGCGACGAACTGCTCGCAGTAGCCGACCTGTGGCACACCGCGGCGGCCGAGACCCTGTTCGGTGAACCGCTGCGATTCGCCCCCGCTTCGACGAACGAACCGTGAGCGGGGACAAAGCGTGTCCGCGCTCGCATTCCCGGGGCCATCCTGTCCCCTACTCGATTGACCGCCTTCGGGCACTACGTTAGGTTTCGTCCATGTCCAACGCCGTCACCCAAACGCCCGACCAGATCGTCGACTTCGAGAAGTCACTGGACGAGCTCGAACAGCTCGTCGCACGCATGGAGCACGGCGACCTCAGTCTCGATGATTCACTCAGCTCGTTCGAGCGCGGCGTGTCCCTGTACCGCAATTGTCAGAGCGCGCTGGAACAGGCCGAGCTGCGCGTGCGCCTGCTGCTGGATCCGGCCGACCCGGACAGCGCCGCTCCGTTCCAGCCCGAAATGCCCTGATGAGCGACGCTGCCGTACCTGCCGCCGCAGCATTGTCCGCTGCGCTGCTGGCCTATTCCGACCGCGCCGAAGCGCAGCTCTCGCGATTTCTTCCGCCCGAGAATCAGTCGCCGGTCGAGCTGCACCGCGCCATGCGCTACGCCGTGCTTGGCGGCGGAAAGCGCTTGAGGCCGCTGCTGGTCTACGCGACCGGTCACGCACTAGGTGCCAACCTGGACGAACTCGACGCGGCCGCGGCCGCGGTTGAAATCATCCACGCGTATTCGCTGGCCCATGACGATCTGCCGGCGATGGACGACGACGCCCTGCGCCGTGGCCGTCCGACCTGCCACATCGTGTTCGGCGAAGCCATAGCCATACTGGCCGGCGACGCGTTGCAAGCCCTCGCGTTTGAGCTGCTCGCCGCGGATATGCGGCTGCAGGCCGATGCGGCGACGCGCGTGGAGATGCTGCGCGTGCTCGGCACGGCCTGCGGCTCGCATGGCATGGCAGGCGGCCAGGCGCTCGACCTTGCCGCCGTTGGCAAGCGCCTGGATGCGGGCGAGCTGGAGCGCATGCACAGCCACAAGACCGGCGCATTGATTCGAGCCTCGGTGCGGCTGGGCGCCCTGGCCGCGGGCTGCCACGGCCGCGAAGAACTGGAGGCGCTGGATCGCTATGGTCGCTGCGTCGGTCTCGCCTTCCAGATCCGCGACGACATTCTCGACGTCGAAGGCGAAAGCCACGTCATCGGCAAGACGGCCGGCAAGGATGCGGCCAACGACAAACCCACCTACCCCGCCATCCATGGCTTGGTCGAATCGCGGCGTCTGCTCGCGCAATTGACGGAGGAAGCGGCCGCCGCCGCAAACACCTTCGGTTCGCGCATGCACGAACTCGTGCAGATCGCACATTTTGTCGCCACACGCGCGAGCTAGCCCGGCGTCGATGGCGACT
Source organism: Lysobacterales bacterium (assembly GCA_013298265.1). GTDB lineage: Bacteria > Pseudomonadota > Gammaproteobacteria > Xanthomonadales > Rhodanobacteraceae > Tahibacter. The sequence goes on from JAAFHE010000226.1 coordinate 2,093, forward strand.
TGCGGCATTGCCCGCGCTGACGACTTGCATGAACGTTCTGCAATGCCCGGTTCGCGACAAGGCGGCGTGGGCTGGCACTACCGCTCCCGATCGAACAACGACACCAACCACATGCCGGCGACGCGCTACGCGCTGCGGGCAGCCGATACTGGCCGCCCGCAACACTCTGCCTGATACGGGCTAGATCAATTGATCAGCCGCAAGGTCAGGGGGTAGCGATAGCTAACGCCTTCGCTCGACTTGATGGCCGCGATAACCGTCAACACCAGCCACGCGACCGTCACGGCAAGGCCGACCGGCAGCGTCAGCAGCACGCCGATACCAAGCGTGACGACAGTCAGGATGATCAGCGCAACACCGACGATGGCGATGGTGATGTTGAAGTTCAGCGCTTCCTTGCCCTGGTCGTCGACGAAAGGCATGGTTTCCCTCTTGATGAGCCAGATCACGAGCGGGCCGATGAACACGCCGATGCCGCCCGTGAGCAGTGCGCCGAGCAGCGCCGACAGATGCGCGAACATGGCCCACTGACGCTCCTCCTGATTCGGCAAACCGGTCGGTGAAACCGGTGGTGGCGGCGGGGGCAGATCGGACGGGGGCAGCATGTCGGGGCCGTTGGATTGCGTGCTCATGGTGGTCTCCTGCGCGGTGTTGGGGTCCACAATCGTCTTCGCGGGACGCGGCGTCAACCGCTGTAGGTCAGGGATTGCAATGATCCGTCGCGCCACTATTTCCGCTGTCGTGCCTGCTGCCTGCGTGTAGTCGCCGAGAGCGGCGCGGCGCAGTGGACGCAGTCCGTAGCGCGGGCCGGGTTCGGCTTGCCGCAGCGCGGGCAGCGGCGATCGGGCAGCGGCAGCAGGAACGAGACTATCCATCCCAGCGGTCCGAGCGCAGCGGCCAGCGCGACATCGCGCCAGAAGCTGCCGCGCCACCAGCCGATCAGTCCACCCACGGCCATGCACAGCAGGGTGATCCACAGCAGCAGCCACCAGTCGACCATGCCCATGAGACGCAGGAACACCAGCAGCGTCGCGTCCGGCGAATCCGGATCTATGCCCTGCATCAGACGTTCCAGCCAGGCTTCCATCGTCAGACTGTCCGCGTGCTGGAATGCTGCGAGGGCACTGAGCGCGTCACGGCCGGTTCCGGGCTAACTGGGTGCGCTGGCAACATGCCCGGCTTTAGGCGCCGGCGCGCCTGAGCGCTTCCTCGACCCGGGCCAACGCACGTGATTGTCCGGCGAGATAGACCGTCTGATCGATCGCAGGCGATACCTGCGTGCCGGTCATGGCCACGCGCAGCGGCTGCGCCACCTTGCCCATGCCTTCGCCAATCGCCGCGGCCGCCGCCTCGATCGCCGAGTGCACCTGTTCCACCTTCCACTCCGTCAAAGCAGCCAGCGACGCGTGTACGGCCTGGAGCGCCGGCACGGCTGTCGGCGTGGTCAGGTGCTTGGCCACCGCAGCATCGTCCCAGCTCGCGATCGGGCCGTACCAGACGGCAGCCTTCTCGGCCAGCTCCTTCAGCGTGCGGCAGCGCTCACGCAGCGCGACGATGACGTCGGCGGGTGCAGGCCCCGAGGACAGGTCGTAACCGCAGGCGTCCAGATGGAACTGCAGATGCGGAACGAGGGTTTCGGGATCGTCGTTCTTGAGGTATTGCTGGTTCAGCCAGGACAGTTTTTCAAGATCGAATCGCGCCGCCGAATGATTCACATCGGCCACGTCGAACAGGCTCACCATCTGTTCGCGCGAGAAGATCTCCTGGTCTCCATGCGACCAGCCAAGCCGGACGAGATAGTTCAGCAGCGCGTGCGGCAGGAACCCGTCGTCACGGTACTGCATGACACTGACCGCGCCGTGGCGCTTGGACAGTTTCTGCCCGTCGGCGCCGAGGATCATGGGCAGGTGCGCAAAATTCGGCGCTGTTGCATTCAGTGCATTGTAGATATTGATCTGGCGCGGCGTGTTGTTGACATGGTCGTCGCCGCGGATCACATCGCTGATCTTCATGTCGATGTCATCGACAACGACGGCAAAGTTGTAGGTCGGGAAGCCGTCAGAGCGCAAGATCACGAGATCGTCGAGTTCCTCATTGCTCCACTCGATGCGTCCCTTGACCTTGTCCTGGAACACGACCGAACCGCTCTGCGGATTCTTGAAGCGGATGACACGGTTCGGATCGTCGCGCATCGGCTCGTTGCGCTCGCGATACGCGCCGTTGTAGCGCGGCTTGATAGTCGCGGCCATCTGGGCCGCGCGTAGGGCTTCCAGCTCTTCCTTGGTCTCGTAGGCATAGTAGGCCTTGCCAGCGCGGACCAGATCCTCGGCGACCTCGCGATAACGCTCCATGCGCAGGGTCTGATAGTACGGGCCTTCATCGTGGCCGAGCTGCAGCCACTGCATGCCGTCGAGGATCGCCTGCACGGCGGCCTCGGTCGAGCGTTCGCGATCGGTGTCCTCGATACGCAGGATGAACTCGCCACCGCGATGCCGCGCTTCCAGCCAGCAGTACAGGGCGGTGCGTGCGCCGCCGATGTGGAGATAGCCGGTAGGACTTGGAGCAAAGCGGGTACGAACGGTCATCTCAGGCTTCGTTAGCGAAAAGGGCGCCTATGTTAGCAAACCGCGATGTGCTGCCTCGCGCTTAGCTGCCACTCCGTTCACCGGCACGCACCGGCGTGATCGGCCGCGAGCGCGAGCGCTGATAGACGAACACGGAGGCAGGCGGAATGTTCCACCAGGCGAAGCCGCCGCGGCGGACGGTCAGACCGAGTTCGTCGAGCGTCTCGCGTGGCACAGGACTGACCGGCCCGTAAGTAAACTGGATCATGCGCCCTTCCGCACCGAGCACGGCGAACGCGGCCTGCAGGATGTCGCGCTGCAAGGTGCGCGGCATCGACAACAATCCCAGTCCGCTGACCACGGCGTCGACGCTGCCTTCGGTGTCGAAGGACGCATGTTTTACCAGCGCGGGCAGTTGGCAGGCATCTCCGCAGACCACCGTGACGCCGGAGAATTGGTTCTGCAGGAACTTGTGCAGTTCCTCATTGAGTTCGACTACCAGCAAGTGCTGCGGCGCGATGCCATGATCAAGCATGGCCTGGGTAAACACGCCCGTGCCGCCGCCAAGTTCGACAACGCGCTGCGCAGTCTTTGGCAGTTCACGCACCATGAGGCGGGCCAGCTGTTTGCCTGACGGCGCCAGTGCAGCCACCGACAGCGGGTTCTTCAGCCACTGGCGGAAAAAAGTCAGGGTGGGAGAAGGCCCGTTGCCGCCGCGAGCCGGCTTGGCGCGATGTTGCATTGAGATCACCGTCGAAACCGGCGCCCTTTGTACCACGAGCCTGCGCGTACGCGCGACGCCCTCACGCCATGCCCAGAGCGCGGCAAACAGACGGCCAAAAGAAAGCCCCGCCATCTCAGGATGAGTATGACGGGGCGGGTTGCCGGTAGTGTCCGAACGATGCCGGACGGGATTTACCAGTTTGAGGCGATGCGCTCAGCGATCGTAGTAGCGGTCACGGTCGTCGTAGCGGTCATCGCGATCGTAGTAGCGATCGTTCGAGCGGCGGTAGTAACCGTCATCGTAGTCGTGGTCATCGTAGCGATCGACATGACGCACGATGACCGGGCGACGCACTACGATGGGCCTATGGTGAACGACGACAGGACGGTACGCGGGGTACGGTACGTAGTAGGAATAACCGCCGCGGTAGGGACCGCGATAGCCTCCATGATGAGCGTAGCCATTGTAGTAGCTCGGACCATAGTTGCTGTAGTGACCGCCCCAGTACCCGCCACCTCGGTGGGAGTTGGAGTAGCTGACGCCGTAGCCCGGACCACCGATGCTGATGCTGAAATGATCTCGAGCACTCGCCGCGGAACCGAAAGCCAGCGCGGCGAACGCTACGAGGACAAGGACGAAGCGGCGAAACGAGTTTTGGGTTTGGGCATGCATGGCGATGATCCTGCGGGTTTGCGGCTCGCATGCTGGGGCGTCGCGGCTGAATCGCTGCTTATCGAATCTTTACGCCGTTTGTCAACACCGATTAACGATTTTCTTACGCTTTCTCGCATGTCGTCGCCGGCATGGCGGATCACGGCACACGCAGCTCCCAGGCACGATGGATACGCGGGTTGCGCTCGAAATCGAACGGAATGGTGCTCGCGCTGATTTCGCGGATATCCCAGCCGGCCAGCGCTTCGGTGTCGAGCTGGAATCTGCGGTAATTGTTGGAAAACAGGATCAGTCCACCGGGTGCGAGACGCTCGGCACAGAGCTTCAGCAAGCGCACATGGTCACGCTGCACGTCGAAATCCTCGGCACGCTTGGAGTTCGAGAACGTCGGCGGATCAACGTAGATGAGTTCGTACTGTTGGCTATCGCGCTCGAGGAAGGTCGTCGCATCGGACTGCACCAGGCGATGGCGCCCACCGACGAAGGTATTCAGCGCGAGGTTGCGTGAAGCCCATTCGAGGTAGGTCGTCGACAGGTCAACGCTGGTGGTGCTGGCCGC
>JAAFHE010000227.1 GCA_013298265.1 Lysobacterales bacterium
TCGCTGAACTTCGTCGTCGGTAATCGCAGCTACGCGAACTGGGCGCCGCAGCTGATGCTGTTCCCGGTGGCGAGCACCGAGGTCTGGAGCACCGGCGGTACCGCGGGTATCGCCACGGTCGAGGTGTTCCTGCGCCGCGTCGGGACCGGCAGCGGGCCCGGCGAACGCGTGCTGCTGCTCGACACGATGCGCGACGTGCCGGCGCCGCAGGGACGCTATTCACGTCTGCTCGACACCACCGCGTTTGCCAATGGCGATTATGAGATTTTTGTACAGGCGACCGCGCCGGGCGGCCTCAAGAGTCATCCGAGCTACGGCAACGAGGCCGAACTCTGGGATGCGGCGCAGCTATCGGGCGCGTACTACCCGATCCAGATCCGCATCCAGAACTGAGATGTGAACGCCGGCGAAGGCTGGAATCGATACAGGTTCGTTCCTGCCTTGCCGCTTTGCGCGACTAGCGCGCAGCGAAAATCTATTGACCTTGCCGTTTGCCGAGTACCGCGTCGGCGCAGCGCCGCGTGAGTGCGAGGTCCCGGAATGCTTTGAGCCGCGGCAGCACACCGCTCAGCAAGCTCCTGGCGAGGGCTATCTGGCCTTGTCCGGCCAGCGCGAGCACGAGATGAGCTAGCGTGTAGTCGGCCATATACTCGAGCAGTGCGTTGTTTCCCGAAGCGCCCAGGGCGTCGGCCGCGAGGGATAGCTGTTCGACAGCCGCCGCATGGTGGCCGCGCGAAATCGATACGATACCGCTGGCATAGTTGAAGTAGGCTTCGGCCATGATGGTTTTCTCGGTGTCGCGAACTTCTTCGAGAAGTGCCGCTGCTTCCTCGGTATGGCCCAATCGCCAAGCCAGAGTGGTGGCGTGGTCGATTATTTCGAGTGTTTCGCGTCCGGACAGCTCTACGGCTTCGGCCTGAAGATCGGCCATGCCCTGCCAGTCCTGCGCCGCGCCGTAGATCGACGCGAGTCGACCGAGGTAGATGTGTTTAGGCAACGTTGTTCCGTGGTGGCGAACCGCTGCCAGTGCGCCGCGTAAGTCGCCCTGCGCGGCGACGGCGGCTGCATGACGAAATTCTGCGTCGATCTGTATCGAGCCGAGCCGGAAAAACTTGCGTAGCTGGCGCGCACGCCGACACAGCATGATCAGCTCATCCCAACGTGCCCAGGCCTGCGCATCGAGCATCCGGGCGTAGAGCCTCGACGGCAGTGCCGCCCACAACGGAAATAGCAACCCAACGACCGCGAGTATGAAGCTCAGCCGCTTGACGACGTCGAAAGGTGGGCCAGCGTACAAGGACCACAGCGCCCAGATTGTCGTAGGGAGCCAGACGATCCAGTTGCCGGCGTAGATGGATCTCAGATCGGCGAGCGAGCCGCCACGGGTGAGGCGCGCTGCCATTTCCTGGGTCGGCGTTACGCCTTCTGCCAGTACGACACCTTCGGCGTGCGACTGCGCTTCGGTTCGTGGATCGGTATGGAAACGGATTTCGCTGCAACCCTGCAATTCAAGACGGTAGCGCGCAGCCGGCAGGTTTTCGGCCTGCACGCGGCCGGCATGATGCTTGCCGTCGCGATCTGTTGCTTCGTACAAAAATGCAGGCATGTTGGTTTCGCCGCGCAGCAATGTCAGATGTATAAGCCTAGCCCAGCCGGCGCTGCTGCTCGCGCAAGCCATCGAGTTCGACACTGAAGGTCGCGAGACGCTGGCGCATTTCCTCGACCACTGCCGCCGGCGCATTCGCAACGAAGGTCGGCACGCCGAGCTTGGCGTTGCACTTGCCGATCTCGCCTTCGACGCGCGTGATTTCCTTGGCCAGGCGCGTCTTCTCCGCGCCGAGGTCGATGAGTCCTTCGAGCGGGATCAGCAGCTTCAGCTCGCCGACGATCGCGGCCGAGGCGGCCGGCTCGGCTTCGCCGGAATCGAGCCAGCGCTGGCTGTCGAGTTTCGCGAGGAACGCGATCTGCGCGCCGAATTTCTCCACGCGCGCGCGGTCGGTCGCCGTGCCTGCTACGTACAGCAGCGGAATCGCCTTGCCCGGCGCGAGGTTCATCTCGCTGCGGATGCGGCGTAGCTGCGAGATCACCGCCTTGAGCCATTCGACCTCGGCCTCAGCGCCCGCGTCGGCGGCAATGTCGACGGCGCGCGGATAGTCCTGCAGCGAAACGCTGGGCGTCGCGATATGCAGGCGCGGCGCGACGTTCTGCCAGATTTCCTCGGTGATGAACGGGATCAGCGGGTGCAGCGCACGCAGCAGCCGTTCCAGCGTGTAGAGCAGCGTATGGCGCGTGGAATCCGCCGCGGCCGCGTCGCTGCCGTTGAGCGCTGGCTTGGCCAGTTCGAGAAACCAGTCGCAGTACTCGTTCCAGGTGAATTCGTACAGCGCCTGCGACACGAGGTCGAAGCGATACGCGGCGAACTGTGTCTCGACGTCGGCGAGGCAGTGATGCAGGCGGGCGAGGATCCAGCGCTCCGCCTCGGTCTTCGGCGCGGGCACGGCGCCCGCGTCGACGCTGAAGCCTTCGCAGTTCATCAGCACGAAGCGCGCCGCGTTCCACAGCTTGTTGCAGAAGTTCTTGTAGCCGCCACAGCGGTCGAGGTCGAACTTGATGTCGCGGCCGTGGCTGGCGAGCGAGGCGAAGGTGAAGCGCAGCGCGTCGGCGCCGTAGGCGGCGATGCCGGCGGGATAGTCCTTGCGCGTGGACTTCTCGATCTTCGCCGCCATCTGCGGCTGCATCAGTCCGCCGGTGCGCTTGGCGACGAGGGCTTCGAGCTCGATGCCGTCGATCAGGTCGATCGGATCGAGGATGTTGCCCTTCGACTTGGACATCTTCTGTCCGTCCTTGTCGCGCACGAGGCCGGTGATGTAGACGTCCTTGAACGGTACCTCGCCGGTGAAATGGTCGGTCATCATGATCATGCGCGCGACCCAGAAGAAGATGATGTCGAAGCCCGTGACCAGCACCGAAGTCGGCAGGTAGCGCGCGTAGCCGCGCTCGGCCATGGCCTTTTCGTTCGGCCAGCCCAGCGTCGAATGCGCCCATAGCGCCGAGGAAAACCAGGTTTCGAGCACGTCGTCCTCGCGCCGCAGCGCCGGGGCGGTGCCGCCATGCTTCGCGCTGGCCTGAGCAATGGCATCGGCCTCCTCGCGCGCCACGTAGCAGTTGCCGGCGTCGTCGTACCAGGCCGGGATGCGATGGCCCCACCAGAGCTGGCGGCTGATGCACCAGTCCTGGATGTTGCCCAGCCAATGGCGGTAGGTGTTGATCCAGTTCTCCGGCACGAAGCGCACCTTGCCGGTCTCGACGAGTTCGAGACCGCGTGCGGCAAGGCCTCCATCTTCACGAACCACTGCCAGGTCAGGTACGGCTCGATCACCTGGCCCGTGCGGTCGCCGCGCGGCACCTGCAGCTTGTGTTTCTTTTCCTCGACGAGCAGGCCGGCGGCCTCGAGATCGGCTAGCACGACCTTGCGCGCGTCGTAGCGGTCCAGACCCTGGTATTTCTCCGGCGCGTTGGCGTTGATCTTCGCCTCGTCGGTGAAGATGTTGATCGGTGCCAGGCCATGGCGCTGGCCGATGGCGTAGTCGTTGAAATCATGCGCCGGCGTGATCTTGACGCAGCCGGTGCCGAATTCGCGCTCGACGTAGTCGTCGGCGATGATGGGGATCTCGCGTTCGCTCAGCGGCAGCGCGAGGGTCTTGCCGATCAGCGCGGCGTAGCGTTCGTCTTCCGGATGCACCGCGACGGCCACGTCCCCGAGCATGGTCTCCGGACGTGTCGTCGCGACGACGAGCGAACCCGAACCGTCGGCCAGCGGATAGCGGATCGACCAGAGCTTGCCATCTTCCTCTTCGCTGACGACTTCGAGATCGGAGATCGCGGTCTTGAGCACCGGATCCCAGTTGACCAGGCGCTGGCCGCGGTAGATCAGGCCCTGCTCGAACAGGCGCACGAAGGTTTCGCGCACCGCCTCCGACGGGATCTCGTCCATCGTGAACATGGTGCGGTCCCAGTCGCCCGAGACGCCCATGCGCCGCATCTGCCGCTCGATGGTGTCGCCGGACTGCTGCTTCCACTCCCAGACGCGCTCGATGAAGGCGTCGCGGCCGAGCTCGTTGCGGCTCTTGCCCTCGGCGTTGAGCAGGCGTGTGACGACCATTTCGGTCGCGATGCCGGCGTGATCGGTGCCGAGCTGCCACAGCGTGTCGCGGCCGCGCATGCGGTGGTAGCGGATCAGCGTGTCCATGATCGTGTGCTGGAACGCGTGGCCCATGTGCAGCGTGCCGGTCACGTTCGGCGGCGGCAGCAGGATGGCATAGGGTTCGCCCTGGCCGGAGGGCTTGAACCAGCCATTGCCCTCCCATTGCGCATACCACTTGGATTCGATCTGGCCGGGTTCGAAGCTCTTGTCCATGACGTGAGTGACCTTGGCCCCGACGGCGGACGTCAAGGCGATAGCGGTAGAGGGATGCGCCGATTGTACCGTCGGCCGGCTTTGCCGCCCAAACCCGCGCTATTCCCGCCCCGTAGGAGCGCCGCTACACTCGGCCGGGCAAGCAACGGAGGGAGCGGGCATGAGTGTCAATAGCGCCGATCTGGCCAAGCTTTACCCGCTGGATTCCCTGCGGCCGGAAAACCTGGAACAACTCGCGCGCGAAGCCACTACCGAGGACCTGGGCCGCGGCGCCGTGCTGTTTTCCGCCGGCGAGACCGACGAACACACGATTTTCGTGCTCTCGGGCCGGATCAAGGGCGAATATCCCGACGGCAAGGTCAAGGAGACCGACGCCTCGACCCTGCAGGGCCGCTATGCGCTCGGCGACATCCAGCCGCGCCGCTTCACCGCCACGGTGAACTCGATCAGCGCGACCGTCGCGCGCATCGACCGGCGCTACATGGAAAAGATCATCTGCTGGGACCAGCTCTCCCGCTCCGAGAACTTCCGCCACTACGACGCCACGCCCGAGTCCAACCGCTGGGTATTCCGCCTGCTGCAGTCGCGCGTCATGCACAAGCTGCCGACCGCGGGCATCGAGCGCATGTTCCAGCGCTTCGAGCAGGTCGACGTGCGTGCCGGCGAGATCATCGTGCGCGAAGGCGAACCGGCCGATTATTTCTACGTGATCAAGGACGGCACCGCGTCGGTGTCCAAGAGCCTCGAGACCGGTGACTCCGTCGTCGCCTACCTCGTGCGCGGCGACAGCTTCGGCGAGGACGCGCTGCTCGCCAACACCGTGCGCAACGCGACCGTCGCCATGATCAAGGACGGCAAGCTCATGCGCCTGGCCAAGCGCGCCTTCGATGAGGTCATGAAGCCGCCGGCAGTGGACTGGCTGACGCCGGGCAAGGCGTCGATCTTCGCGCGCCAGGGCGCCGTCGTGCTCGACGTACGCATGCCCGAGGAATTCGAGCAGCGCGCGATCAAGGGTGCGCTGAACACGCCGTTGTATACCTTTCGCGAAACCGTCAACGCCTACGACCGGGCGAAGAAATACGTCGTCTACTGCAACACCGGCGAACGCAGCGCCGCGGCCGCATTCATCATGGCCAAGATGGGCTTCGAGGTTTACGCCTTGCAGGGCGGCATTTCGGGGATGATCAAGCAGATCGACCGCAAGCCCGCGTAGCGCGCCGGCTCACCGCCGGATGGCGTCGGCGTCGCAGCGCTTGAAAAGGACCGAGGCCGCCACGTCGCGATCGACGCGATGCTCGCGGAGTGGTCGTCGGTTCCCTCAGCTCGAAAGCCACTTTCTGCGTGGTCCGTCGACGCGACGGCGCGGAAGTGCTGCGATCACGAGGAGCGGCGCCGCGTGTCGCAGGATCCGGATTCCCGCACGAGCCGGGCCGGCTCGTGCGGGAAGTTCATGCATTGTCGCTCAGAGGTAGCAGCCTGGGCCGACGCTATAGCTGAAACCATACGCTGTTACGGCCGGGAATCTCGCGCCCGGGCAGGTGACGGTGGCGTAGCTCGCGGAGTAGCAGGCGGTCGGATCGGCATCGCTCACGGAGGCCGGTGCGGCGCCGGCTCCGATGCTGTTCTTGTAGACGGAGCCGATGATGGTTGACGCGAAGTTGGCGGTCGCTGCCACCGGGCCGGTCGCATTGCTGGCAACGCTGTAGCCGCTCGCTGACGTGCCGCCGTTCGCGGTAGCGCGGGCATAGATCTGCGTGGTGCCGCAATTGCCGGTCTTCTCGCTGACCATCTTGGATGCCGGCTGGGACAGCTCGGCAATCGACGCGTCCAGATCGTTGAGTGCGGCCTGCTCGGACCGGTTGAAGCCATCCGCCGAGTAGCTCCGTTCGAGCAGTGCACGATCATGCTTCATGATCGCGACCAGAGAGTCACGGCCTGCCTGATTGGTGGCGACATAGGACGCGTCGCCGCCGTTCTTGTTGGCGTACAGGCCTTCGCTGACTTGGGCGAGGCCTTCTTTCTGTGTCAGTACCTGATCGAGGGGGGTTTGCGCCATTGCGGCGCCGGAAATCATGGAGAGTGCGAGAATCGAAGTGCGGAAACGCATCATTGGATGACTCCGTGGTTGAAAGCAGATCCTGTGGTTACTTCCCGATAGTGCCCCCTGAAGCATC
>JAAFHE010000228.1 GCA_013298265.1 Lysobacterales bacterium
CGCGCACGAACGCGAGTGTGAGACAGATCAGTGCGAGCGTGCTGCCGAAGTAGTGCAGGCGCCGGCAGACGATATTGCTGTGTTCGCCGAGGTAGTGCGGATAGAACTCGCGAAAGGTGCTGAAGGACTGGGACATGCCGCAACCTCTGGAAGTTGTCTGGATCGTGCGGGGCTGTCTGAACAGGTGCAGGGCTGCCAATGCACCGGAGACGCGCGCTACTGAACGCATCGCCGACGAAACGATACTGCGTCCTTGCGATGGCGTCCAAGCGTCAACCGGCAGGGGACTGCGGCGTTGTGTATCAGCACCCCAACCCGGAGAAATCCATGTCACGCCTGATACTCGTTCTTGCCGGCTGTGCCGCCATCGCGATCGCTGCCGTCGTCGCCCACCCGTCTGCGGCGCTGGCCGCCACTACCGCCAGTACGCCAACTGGCAGCACCGCTCAGATGACCAACGATTCTGCACAGGGCCGCGCGGGACATCGCAAGGGCCGCGGCGAACGCCTAGTCGCGTTGAAGAACAGTCCCGTGTTCCAGACGATGCGCAACCTGCGCGAACTCGAACGGCTCTATCTGATCGGCGGTCGTGCCCAGGACGTTCCCGCGCTGTACCGTGAAGTGCTGACAAAGACCGACAACCCGGCCGTGCGCCATTTCGCCTACAACCGTATCGCCCGCAACGAGCTCAAGCCCGGCGACGTGGGCCAGGCTATCGCGGCCCTGCGCCAGGGCCTCGACGAAAGCCTGCAGCGCCTGCCGCCGCAGTAAACCGGACCGGGGGCTTCACACCGCGCCGCGAATTGCGCACCACCGCACCGTCCGGCACTGCAACCCACCGCGCGCCGGATGCATCGTAGTAACCGGAAGCGGTTCTCCTCAGCCGCCTTCCGCCCCAAGGGAAGCTGCCCCCATCGGCTTCCTGCCCCGCAAGCGGGCGCCCTCGGCGCCCGCTTCTATTTCAGCTTACCGATACCTGCTTCGCCTGCCGCGATGTGCGACGCGACGCTCAGGGCTGTCCGGAACGCTCCTCGGCCTTGGCCGCATCCCACAGCGCGTCCTGGCCGGTCAGATCCAGCGCCGCCAGCCCGGGCTCGCCGGCCAGTTGCTCCATGCGCCGGAAGCGGCGTTCGAACTTGGCGTTGGCGTGACGCAGCGCGGCCGAGACGTCGACCTTCGCATGGCGCGCAACGTTGACGCAGACGAACAGCAGGTCGCCGATTTCATCGGTGAGGCGCGCCGGATCGCTGCCCGCGGCGAATTCGCTGCGGACTTCATTGATCTCCTCGTGGAGCTTGTCGAACACCGGCGCCACGTCGGGCCAGTCGAAACCGACCGCCGCCGCGCGCTTCTGCAGCTTCAGCGCGCGCTGCCACTCGGGCAGGCCGCGCGAGATACCGGCGAGCGCGCTGCGGTCGTCCTCGCCACGCGCGGCACGTTCGGCACGTTTGAGCGCTTCCCAGGCAACGAGCTGGCCATCGACGGTCTGCGCTTCCGGCCCGGCGACGGCATCGGTGACGGCGCCTGCACCAAACACGTGGGGATGGCGTCGGCGCATCTTGTCGCAGATCGCAGCGACCACGTCGTCGAAGCCGAAGTGGCCGGCTTCGCGTGCCATCTGCGCATGGAACACGACCTGGAACAGCAGGTCGCCGAGCTCGTCGCAGAGTGCCGGCATGTCGGCGCGATCGATCGCATCGGCAACTTCGTAGGATTCTTCAATCGTATACGGCGCGATCGTGGCGAAGTTCTGCTGCAGGTCCCACGGACAGCCCCCGTCGGGATTGCGCAGCGTCGACATGATCGCAAGCAGTTCGTCCATCGTGGCCATGGGAATTCGTCCGGCGCCTCAGGCGAACAGCCGCGCCCAGTCCGTGGCGGGATCGCCGAACGCGATGAAGTCGCCGTTGAGCAGCGATTCGCGCGCATTGCAGCGCAGTGGCAGGCCGGCCAGGTCGATCACACCACCACCGGCCTGTTCGAGCACGCATTGCGCGGCCGCGGTATCCCATTCGGATGTCGGGCCCAGGCGCAGATAGAGATCGGCCGCGCCTTCGGCGATGCGGCAGAACTTGAGCGAGGAACCCAGCGGCAGTTTGTCGTACGGCCCCACGCGCGACAGCAGCTGCGCTTCCCGCTCGCTGCCGTGGGAGCGGCTGCCGGGCACGATCAACGGGTTCGCACGCGGCCGCGTGCGCAGACGACGGGTCTCGCTGCGGATGTCGGACTGACCGAACGCTCCGCCGCCGGCCCAGGCGAACCAGAGCTCGCCGGTGACCGGTGCCTGCACCACGCCGAGTACCGGCCTGCACTGGTCGATCAGGGCGATGTTCACGGTGAACTCGCCGTTGCGCTTGACGAACTCGCGCGTGCCGTCGAGCGGATCGACCAGCCAGTAGCGCGTCCAGCGCGCGCGTTCGAGATAGGGAATCTCGGCCGATTCTTCCGACAGCACCGGCAGCTGCGGCGCCAGCCGCTCCAGCCCGGCGACGATCACGCGATGCGAGGCGATGTCGGCCGCCGTCAGCGGCGAGCGGTCTTCCTTGTGCTCGACGGCGAACTCGCTGTCATAGACATCAAGGATGGCCTGGCCGGCTTCGCGCGCGAGCGCGCAGGCAACGCGGCACAGGCGTTCGAGTTCAATCGGGCTCATGCGCCGGGCCTGAAGCGGCCGGCGAGGTATTCGCGCGCTATGAACAGCGCCGCGATGGAACGCCCCTCGCTGACTTCCTCATGGCCCAGCAACGTGTGCAGTTCCGACAGTTTCCAGGGGACCACTTCCAGTTCCTCGGGTTCGTCGCCCTCCAGCCGCTCGGGATAAAGCTCCTGGGCCAGTACCACATGGGTCATGCTGGTCATGTAGGCCGGCGACAGGGACAGCGTGGTCAGAATGCGCAGCTGGCGCGCGCCGAAGCCGATTTCTTCCTTGAGTTCGCGGTTGGCGCCCTGCTCGACGGTTTCGTCACGGTCGAGCCGGCCCTTGGGCAGGCCGAGTTCGTAGCGGTCGACGCCGACCCCGTACTCGCGCACCAGCAGCACGGTATCGTCGTCGCGCATCGGCACGATGATGACCGCGCCGAGACCGGAGCCCTTGAGGCGTTCGTAGGTGCGGCGCTGGCCGTTGGAGAATTCGAGATCGACTTCCTCGACGTGCAGGAAGCCGCTGGCATCGGCGGGACGGGTGGCGTGGATCTTGGGGCGTTCTCGCATGGAGGCCGATTCTACGCAGACACCGTGCGCCTGCGTAGACACCGGCCAAGCGTGGGGCAGGTCCGTGTCGTGCCGCTTGCCGGCCGGACGCCCATCCCCGCGAACCTGCAGCGCGCTCACCTACCAGGCTCGCGATGGAACACGCCTGCGTGAATCGCCCGTCCGGCCAGTGCGCCGCCTCGGCGCGGCGCGTCGGGCGTTGCCTGCCGCCGGCGCAGACCGATGAGTGCGCGGTTGCGCCCAACGAGCCCGCTGGCCGAAAATCGGGGGATGAGCGACCCCAACCCCTACGATATTGCGATTTCGGTCGCCACACGGTTCGTCGACGAGCAGTCCCGTCCCGCCGACAACCGCTACGTCTTCGCCTATACCATCACCATCCAGAACACCGGCGAGATCGGCGCACAGCTGCTTTCGCGCCACTGGATCATCACCGACGGCAACGGCAAGGTCGAGGAAGTGCGCGGCGACGGCGTCGTCGGCGAGCAGCCGCAGCTGGATCCGGGCGAGGAGTTCCAGTACACCTCCGGCGCCGTGCTCGAAACCAGCGTCGGGATCATGCGCGGCAGCTATCGCCTCGTCGCCGAGGACGGCACGGTGTTCGACGCGCCGATCCCGCAGTTCACCCTGTCCGTCCCGCGGACCCTGCATTGATGGCGACCTGGGCCATCGGCGATCTGCAGGGCTGCCTCGACGAACTCCAACGCCTGCTCGAAAAAATCAACTACGACCCGGCATCTGACGCCTTATGGTTTTGTGGAGATCTGGTCAATCGTGGCGGCCAGTCGCTGCAGGTCCTGCGCCTGCTGCGTACGCTGGGTGCGCAGACCGTCGTCACTCTCGGCAACCATGACCTGAGCCTGCTCGCGATCGCGCAGCGTGCCGAGGCCGAGCAGGCCAAGGTCAATCCGGAACTCGGCGCGATCCTGTTCGCACCGGACCGCGAGGAACTGCTGACCTGGCTACGCCAGCAGTGCCTGCTGCATCACGACGACGCACTGAAGTTCACCATGGTGCATGCGGCGTTCGCGCCGCGCTGGAATCTGGGCCAGGCGCAGCGCGCCGCGCGCGAGGTCGAACGCGAACTGCGCGGACCGCAGCACGGCCGCCTGCTGCGGTCCATGTTCGGCAACAAGCCCGCAGTCTGGTCCAGCCGCCTCAAAGGCATAGAACGCATGCGCGCCAGCATCAACGTGCTCACACGCATGCGCTACTGCGACGTGCGCGGCCGCATCGCCTTCGGCGAGAAGGGCGCGCCGGGCACGCAGCAGGCAGGCCTGTATCCCTGGTACGAAGTGCCGGGCGGCCTCAAGCGCGACACCCGCATCGTCTGCGGTCACTGGTCAACGCTCGGCCGTTTCGCCGGCCTGGGCATCTATGCCATCGACACCGGCTGCGTCTGGGGCGGTTCGCTGACCGCGCTGCGGCTCGATGCGGAAGATCCCTACGTAGTCAGCATCAAGTCCGACCGGCCGCCGCCGCCGGGGCGGGACATGGATTGATTCAGCGCACGCTGACCTAGTCAACCGTGACCTGATCGACCCTGGACTGGTCGACGCTGACGTAGTCGACGAAATCGAAGGCGTACGCATGCCGCGCATCGGCCGCATGCGTCTCGCGCGCGACCTCGCGCCAGCGGGAGCGATCGAAGGCGGGAAACCAGGTGTCCGCGTCCTGCGCCGAGGCATCGATCTCGGTGAGGTATAGCCGCGCCGCCTGCGGCAGGGCCAGCGCGTAGATCTCGCCGCCGCCGATGACCAGGAGTTCCGCCCCAGCCGCGGCGTCGATGGCCTCGTCCAGCGAGCGCACGGTTTCCTGCATGGCATACGGCGCGTCGCCGCGGCGGCTCAGCACGAGGTTGCGGCGTCCGGGCAGCGCGCGGCCTATAGACAAGGCGGTCTTGCGCCCCATGAGCACGGGCTTGCCCAGCGTCAGGCGCTTGAAACGCGCGAGATCATCGGGAAGATGCCAGGGCATGCCGCCGGCACGGCCGATGGCGCGGTTGCGGTCGAACGCAGCGATCAGCGCGACCTCACCGGTCCCGCTCATATGGCGACGGCGCCTTTGATCGCCGCATGCGACTCGTAACCGTCGACGCGGATGTCGTCGAAGCCGAAATCGAACAGCGAACGCACCTGCGGATTCAGCTGCAGCCGCGGCAGCGGCAGCGGCGTACGCGTGAGCTGCTCGTTCACCTGGTCGAGATGATTGAGGTAAATGTGCGCATCACCGAACGTGTGCACAAAGTCGCCAGGCTCGAGATCGCAGACCTGGGCGATCAGGTGGGTCAGCAGCGCATAGCTCGCGATATTGAACGGCACGCCGAGGAACACGTCGGCGGAACGCTGGTAGAGCTGGCAGGACAGTCGCCCCTGCGCGACATGGAACTGGAACAGCGCATGGCAGGGCATCAGCGCCATGCGCTCGAGTTCGCCCACGTTCCACGCGCTGACGACGAGACGGCGCGAATCCGGATTGCGCCGGATCTCGTCGACCACCCAGCGGATCTGGTCGATCGTGCGTCCGTCCGCGCCTTCCCAGGCGCGCCATTGCTTGCCGTAGACAGGGCCGAGGTCGCCCTGCGCATCGGCCCATTCGTCCCAGATCGTGACCTTGTTGTCACGCAGGTAGGCGATGTTGGTATCGCCGCGCAGGAACCACAGCAGTTCATGCACGATCGCACGCAGATACAACTTCTTGGTCGTGACCAGCGGGAAGCCCTGCGCCAGATCGAAACGCAGCTGCCGCCCGAACACGCTGAGCGTGCCGGTGCCGGTGCGGTCGGCCTTGCGCACGCCATGGTCGAGGATGTCCTGGACGAGATCGAGATAGGCACGCATAGGCGCGACATGGTAGCCGACGAAGCAGAAATAGAGTGGATAGGAGCGAGAAATGAGTAGAGGCAGCACGGAAGCGCTTCCGCTCGCCTCTCACTCCTCTCCACTGTTTCCTGTTCCTTATACACTCGCCGCATCGTCAATTCGGGAGCACACAATGGCACAGTGGTTCTTCAACTACAGCGGCGAGCAGAGCGGTCCGTTCGAGGACGCCCAGGCACGGGACCAGGCCCGGCGCAACGCCAACGGCCACTGCTGGCGCCAGGGCTTCGCCGAATGGAAGCCGATCGGCCAGGTCGAGGAACTGCGCGACAGCCTTGCTTCGCTGCCGCCGGTTGCGCCGCCCGTCGCGCGCACGGCTGGCCAGCGCAAGGCCGATGACATCGACTACCGCATCTTCGGTTCGGACATGCAGTTCGTCGAGATCGAGCTCGACCCGGGCGAGAGCGCGATCGCCGAGGCCGGCTCCATGATGTACAAGGAGGCCGACGTCAAGCTCGATACCGTGTTCGGCGATGGTTCCCAGGCCGGCAACGGCGG
>JAAFHE010000229.1 GCA_013298265.1 Lysobacterales bacterium
TGCGTTCGCAACTGGTTCAGCGTTCGCCGCGTGCCTGCTGCTGTTATTCGGGCTGGAGTCGCGCCTGCAGCCGCGCGACGTACCGGCACCGTTCCGCGGCCTGCCCGTGCTGCTGCTCAATGCCGGGCTGCTCGCCCTGGCCTGCCTGGGCCTGGCCGGGATCGTTGCCTGATGTTGTCCGGGCTGTTCGCGGCGCTGGCGCTCACCGCGGTATTCGTCACGGCGTTACGCCGGCTGGCACCGGCGCAGGACGCCGCGCCGCCGGCACCGCTGGTCGATCGCATCGACGCGCTGCTGCCGCAGACGCAATGCGGACAATGCCGATACGCCGGTTGTCGCCCCTATGCCGAGGCCATCGCGAGCGGCGACGCCGACATCAACCAATGCCCGCCCGGTGGCGCCGCGGGCATCCGCGCGCTGGCCACGCTGCTGGAGCGCGAACCGAAACCGCTGAATCCCGAGCACGGCGTCGAAGCGCCGCGTACCGTCGCGCTGATCGACGAAGCCGTATGTATCGGCTGCACCAAGTGCATCCAGGTCTGTCCGGTCGACGCGATCCTCGGTGCGCCACAGGTGATGCATTCGATCCTGTCCGACGAATGCACCGGCTGCGGGCTTTGCCTCGCGCCCTGCCCGGTCGACTGCATCGCGCTCGTGCCGCCGGCACGCTGACGCTTCCTGGCGCGGCTCAACGCAGACGTCAGGCCACAGAACCCGAACATGCTCACGGGAAGAAGCGTCGAAGGGACGGATCGGAAGTTCGTGCTCGGCCGTAAGAACCATAAGGTGTTCGAAGGGTTCTGGCCTCACCTGCCGGCAGACAATCCCGACGCGCAGTCGATGAACGGGGCGACGAAGTCCGAGGCCTCACGAATGCGGAAAACGCTGGAATGGTAAAACTCATTCCTGCTCACGTCGTCCACCCGTTTGACAGGTTCTTAAGGTCCGCATGCGGGCAAAGCCGCACAATGGACCGTTCAGGACGTACGAGTGTCCTGTAACGAAACAACCCACACAGGCGCCTATGATTTCCGACTATCCCGAATTGGCTATCCCCTTGCTGGTACTGGTATCAGCATGGCTGCTCATGGTGTTTTTCTTGTTCCGCTACCTGAGCACCCGCCACCCCGCCGAGTACGAGCGACTCGGCCGCCCGACGTTTCAGCAAGGCGCTTTCCGCGTGATCAGCTACCTGTTCGTTCGAGGACATCGCCGGGTCGGCGACGCGAAACTGTCGTTGCTATGCGACGCGATGCTCGTTACCTTTCTTTGCGTCCAGGCGCTGCTGCTCTGGTATCTGCTGATCAAGATACAAATCGCTCCCGCCGTCGCAGTGGGTTCCTGATCGCGCTCGCCCACTCTGACGCCGATTCAGCAAGCCATTGCGAACACCGAGAGCAAGCTGCCGAACTGCCCGCAGCACTGTGCGGGACTGAGCGTCCATCGAGCCGGAGTTGACGCAGCCCGACATACGTCCCGTATCAGGCGGCAGCAAGCATGGAGATCTCGCGGATTTCGTTAGGCCTGGCGCCACGAGCGCCCTGCACGTGACGACGACTTGTCGAACGACAGGGCAGCGCACTGCCCTTCCGCAAGCCTACCCCGCGCGCAGCGCGTAGAACTCCGCGACGAAATCCTCGAGCCGGTCCTGCTCGATCGCCGCGCGCAAGCCGGCCATGAGTTCCTGGTAGTGATACAGGTTGTGGATCGTCGCGAGCTGCGAGGCGAGGATCTCGTTGCACTTGTCCAGGTGGCGCAGGTAGGCGCGGCTGAAGCCCGAGGCGCAGGTATGGCAGCCGCAGGCCTCGTCGATGGGCCGCGTATCGCGCGCGTATTGCGCGTTGCGCAGCCGCAGCACGCCGTGGCGCGTGAACAGGTGCGCGTTGCGCGCGTTGCGCGTCGGCATCACGCAATCGAACATGTCGATGCCGCGGCGCACCGCTTCGACGATGTCCTCGGGCCGGCCCACACCCATGAGATAACGCGGCTTGTCCGCCGGCAGCAGCGGCACGGTCGCATCGAGCGTGTGGTTGCGCTCGGCCTCGGGCTCGCCGACGGCGAGGCCACCAACCGCGTAGCCGTCGAAGCCGATCTGCTGCAATCCGTCGGCCGAGCGCGCGCGCAGCGACGGATAGACGCCGCCCTGCACGATGCCGAACAGTGCGTTGTGATTGCCTTCGTGCGCCCGGCGCGAACGCTCGGCCCAGCGCAGCGACAGTTCCATCGAGTCCGACGCCTGCTTTTCCGTCGCCGGATACGGCGTGCACTCGTCGAAGATCATGACGATGTCGGAATTCAGCACGCGCTGTATGCGCATGGACTCTTCCGGACTCAGGAACACTTTGGAGCCGTCGATCGGCGAGGCGAACGTGACGCCCTGCTCGGTGATCTTGCGTTTGTGCGCGAGCGAGAACACCTGGAAGCCGCCGGAGTCGGTCAGGATCGGCCGGTCCCAGCCGATGAAGCCGTGCAGTCCGCCGAATTCACCGATGACGTCGAGGCCCGGGCGCAGGAACAGGTGGAAGGTATTGCCGAGAATGATCTCGGCGCCGATTTCCTTGATGTCGCGCGGCAGCATGGCCTTGACCGAGCCGTAGGTCCCTACGGGCATGAAGGCCGGGGTTTCTATCGTCCCGCGCGGGAAGGTGATGCGGCCGCGGCGGGCCTGGCCGCTGGTGTGGCTGATGTCGAATTTCATACGCTGTCTTTTGTATAAGTGTCAGTCGCTGCCGCGGAGGTCGCTCGGCACCGAAGTCAGCCAGCCCCTTCCCGCGGCGGCCAGATCAGCATCGCATCACCGTAGGAGAAGAAGCGGTAGGCATGCTCCACGGCGTGCCGATACGCGTCGAGCACGCGCTCGCGGCCGGCGAAGGCCGACACAAGCATCAGCAACGTGGATTCCGGCAGGTGGAAATTCGTAATCAGGCCGTCGACGCTGGTGATGCGGTAGCCCGGGAAGATGAAGATCTGCGTTTCGCCGGCGAACGGCAGTACCTCGCCGTCCCGGCTCGCACTTTCGAGCGCACGCACCACCGTCGTGCCGACCGCGATCACGCGATGACCCGCGGCGCGCGTACGGCGCATTTTCTCGACGAGTTCGGCGCCGACGTTAAGCCATTCGCGGTGCATGACGTGTTCGCCGACCTCATCGCTGCGCAGCGGCTGGAACGTACCGGCGCCGACATGCAAGGTGATATGGCCGAATGCCACACCGCGCGCGGCCAGCGCGTCGAGCAGCGGCTGGTCGAAATGCAGGCCTGCCGTTGGTGCGGCGACCGCACCGGGGGCGCGCGCGAACAGGGTCTGGTAGCGCTCGTCGTCGTGGCTGTCGGCGGCGCGCTGTATGTACGGCGGCAGCGGCATGCGGCCGAGGCGCAACAGCACCTTTTCGAGCGGTTCAGCGGTATCGAAGCGCAGGTTGAAGAACGGACCGTCGCGGCCGAGCACCTCGATTCGGGTGCCGTCGGCCAGCACGATGCGGCTGCCGGGTCGGGGCTTCTTCGACACCCCTAGCTGTGCGCGCGCCTCATGCGTGCCGGTGACGCGTTCGATGAGGATCTCGACGGCACCGCCGGAATCCTTGCGTCCGAACAGGCGCGCCGGCATGACGCGCGTGTCGTTGAAAACGAGCAGGTCGCCGGGTTCCAGGCAGTCCACCAGGTCGACGAAGCCCCGGTCGGCCCGCGTATCGGCCGCCGCATCGAGCACGAGCAGGCGGCTGGCGGAGCGTTGCGGCAGCGGCTGCTGCGCAATCAGTTCGACCGGCAGGTCGAAGCGGAAATCGGATTTTTTCACTAGTTGTGCCGTGGCGCGCCGGATTCACGGTCCGGCCGGCCGGCGATTATCCGCTATCCGACCGGTTTCGTCCTGCGCCGGCGCCAGAACACAAAGCCGACGACCAGGACCAGCGCGCCTCCAGCGACGAACGGGGCATAGCGGCGCGCGACCTGCTTGGCCCAGCGCACGCGTTCGAATTGCAGGCGCTTGGCCGCGCCGGCGAAATCCGGCGCCGGGCAGTGGTTGCCGAAGTTCGCGGCCCAGGCCACGTAAGGCCCCTGGTCGATGTAGCGCCGGTAATAGCTGCGCGCTTGCGCCGGATCGCGGTTGATCAGCCAGCCGGTGGCGCTGCACAGCATCGCAGCAAAGGCCTGCGAGCGGGCCGGCACGAGGTCGGCGGCCTGGTTGGCGAGATCGGCCGCAACGAAGCGGTAGTGGAAGCGCTGTACCGGCTGCGGCCGGCTCGCGGCAACGCGCTGCGGTTCGTCGGTGCCAACGAGCTTCTTGTCCTGGGTATCCAGTGACGGATCGGTCAGCTCATAGGAGCCCCCGAAAAACGCAGCGTCGGGGGCAAGCTCAAGCGCGAGCAGCTCCATGCCGGACTCGCGCGCGAGTCGGGCAGCGCGGAACAGGGTTTCGGCGCGCTCGATGCCACCCTGCTTTGGCGCATCCAGGCGCGCCTTCGCATAGGCCGCAGCCGTGTCGCGGAGTGTCGGCGGAAAATACACCGTCGCCTCGGCGTAGCGGCCGGAGCGCATCAGACGTCGGCCAAGCAGCGCACGCAGTTGTGCGTCGGGCTGCGGCGGCGTCCATCCTTCGTCGTTCGCCTTGGGCGGCGCGGCCGGCTCCGGCACATTCGTGTCGACGTAATGCTTGAGCTCATCCACGCTGAGCACGCGCTCGGCGACCTGCGCCTCGTCCATCCAGTACTGCCCGCCCCCCGCATGGAACAGGCGCAATGCCTCGACATAGTCGCCACGGCCCAGGGCGAGAATCGCGCGCTCGCCATCGACCCGGCAGGCGGGCTTGAGGCCTTCGTAGCTATAGCCTTCGTTCGGATTCACGCCCCAGTCCTCGTCGCGCGGAAATGCGCGAGACGCCTGCGCATAGGCATCAGCCGCCGTCCTGTCGTCGCCGGCGCGCAGCGCGAGCTTGGCGCGCACCCAATGCGCGAGCGCGGTCTGGCTGCCCGCGGCCAGCTTGCCCGCCAACTCGTAGCGCGCGCTGCGATAAGCGGCCGCAGCGACGCGATCGACACCACCGATGGTGCCCGTGGCATCGGCTTCGATCGCTGCGTAGTAGCGCTGCAGCGCAGCGGCCTGAGGCTTGGGCTGGCCCGCTTCGTCGGTGCCTTCGAACTCGCCGGTGCGCGTATAGACGTAGCTCGCGAGCAATTGCTGCAGCAGCGGATCGGCAAGCGCCGCGCGAAGCGCCGCATCGTCGGCAAACAGGTCGCGCGCGACGAACAGCAGCGAGGCGCGACCCGATGCCGAGCCCTGCCCAGCCTGTTCGGCGTATAGCCGTACCGCCGCTGCGGTATCACCGCTCGCGAGCAGCAGCACCGCCTCTTCGCCGTAGCTCGCTACCGCGAGGCCCAGCGGATCGCTCGCACCCGCGGCGACGGCGGCGCGCACGGCCTGAAAATCCTGCGCCGCCGCGACCGCTGCGGCGACCATTTCCGCCTCGCCGACAGCGGCGCCATCGGTGACCTGGGTGCGATTCACGCGCCCGCGCATGTAGCGCGCCCAGAGCCAGCGGCTGCTCTGCTGCTCGGCCGGCAGCGCGAGCACGGCGTCGAAGCGCTGCAGGGCGGTCGCCGTGTCGCCCGCGTGGAACGCGCGCGCGCCGGCCGTGTACAGGCGAACCTCGTCACTCAAGCCTTCGCCGGCGGCCCAGGCCTGTGCGTCGTCGGCGCTCAGGCGCATGGCCTCGACTTTCGCGTAGGCGGCCTCGCCGAGCTCGCGCTTTTCGAGTTCGATGCGCGACTCGCCGGGCGCTTCCCAGGGATTCTCGTTCGGCTTGAGCGTCTGCGCCGGCCTGGGCACGAGCCGCGCGGCCTCGAAATCGAACGAGCCTTCGACCAGTTCGTAAACGCTGGCGTGACGATCCGAAAGCAGCTCGTGCGGGAAATCAGGGCCACAGGCCCATCCCGGCAGCGCCCAGATGGCCGCCGCGAGAGCGCATGCCTGCAGGCCAGCCGTCACTACGTGCCGCACGCGGCGAAGTCCCTTTCGTGCTGCCGTCTGCATCTGCTGCTCCCGTGCTGACGCCTGGCGTCGGTATCGTTGCTGCCGCCTGCTTCGTGCGCGGCGACGGCCGCAATCTGCCACAGGAGGCCGCACTGCTGGAATAGCTGCGCAACGGAGCAGTGCGCTACAACCAGCCCTTCTGCCGCGCCAGCCGATAGGCCTCGATGCGATTGCCGACGCCGAGCTTGCCGATCGCCTCGGACAGATAGTTGCGCACGGTGCCCTGGGAAAGATGCAGCTGCGCGGCGATGTCGCCGGCGGACAGTCCTTCGCCCGCGAGGCGCAATACCTGGCGCTCGCGATCATTCAGCGGATCGGCTTCGCTCCAGGCGTCGACCGCCAGCTGCGGGTCGATGACGCGGCCGCCGCGGTGCACCTTGCGCAGCGCTTCAGCTAGCTGCTCTGCCGGCGCGTCCTTGAGCAGGTAGCCGACCACGCCGGCTTCGAGCGCACGGCGCAGGTAGCCGGGCCGCGCGAAGGTCGTGACGATGACGACCTTGCAGGGCGGCCCGCGCTCGCGCACGCGCTGGGCCAGCTCCAGGCCGGTCAGGCCCGGC
>JAAFHE010000023.1 GCA_013298265.1 Lysobacterales bacterium
GCTTCGAGCAGGTACGGCATCAGGATGCGGTTGACGAGGAAGCCCGGTGAGCTCTTGACCGGCACCGGCAGCTTGTCGATGGCCTTGCAGAACGCCAGCGCACGCTGCACCGCCTCGGGGTTGAGCCGGTCGTGCGTCACGACCTCGACCAGCGGCATCATCGCGACCGGATTGAAAAAGTGCAGTCCGAGGAAAAGTTGCGGGCGCTGCACTGCGGAACTGAGCTGATCCAGCGGAATGCTCGAAGTATTCGTTGCCAGCAGCTCGTCCTCCTGGCACTGCGCTTCGACCTGCGCGTAGAGTGCCTGCTTGGCCTCAAGGTTCTCGTAGATCGCCTCGATCACGAGATCGGCCTTGGCAATTCCGCTGCCCTGCACATCGGCCTGCAGCCGCTCCAGCGCCGGGTTGATGCGGTCTGGCGTCTTGAGGCGCTTGGTGTAAAGCTCGCGTGCCCGGTCAAGCGCTGGCTGGACATATTTCATCTCGCGATCCTGCAGCGTGACCTGGAAGCCGCGTAGCGCGCACCAGGCCGCGATGTCACCGCCCATGACGCCGGCGCCGACGACATGGACGTGCTCTATGCCGTGGCTCGTGCCGCTGCCAAGTCCCTTGAGCTGTTCCTGCAGGAAGAAGACCCGGATCAGGTTGCGCGCGGTCGACGTTTGCGCCAGCTTGGCGACCGCGCGCGCCTCGTTGTCGAGCCGTTTGCCGATGCCGCCGCCGCGCTGCCAGGTCTCGATCAGCGCAAACGGTGCGGGATAGTGCGCTGGACTGGCCTTGGCGGCGGCCTGTCTGCGCACCAGTTGCGCGATGATTTGTCGCGCTGGCCAGGTATTCGTGACCCAGGCCAGCGCACGCTGCCTGAGTGGTCGGGGTGTTGGGTGGAGGATCAGTTCGCGCGCCTTCTCCACCAGCAGCTCCGGCGAGGCCAGTGCATCGACCAGGCCGATGGCGCGCGCATTTTCGGCCGACGCCGTGCGTCCGCTGAGCATGAATTCCAGCGCAGCCGGTGCGCCTATCAGGTAGGGCAGGCGCGAACTGCCGCCCCAGCCTGGGAAAATGCCGAGTTTGACCTCGGGCAGGCCGATGCGCGTCGAAGGGTCGCGGCTGGCCACACGGTAGCGGCAGGCGAGTGCCAGTTCGGTGCCGCCTCCCATGCAGTGGCCATGGATTGCCGCTACGGTGCGGCAGGGCAGGCGAGCGAACCGCTCGAATACGCGTTGGCCGTTCTGGATGGATTCCAGCACCGAGCCGGATTTCTCATACTGCTCGAACTCGCGGATGTCGGCGCCGGCGATGAAGCCGGCGCTTTTGGCGGAGCGCACGACAACGCCCTTGGGCGGCTCGATCGACAGGCGCTCGATGATCTCGCCGAGTTCGTCCAGCACGGCGCGCGAGAATGTATTGACGCGGTCACCGGCACGGTCAAAGCTCAGCACGACGATGCCATCGCTGCCGCGCTCGGTCTTCCAATGCGAAAAGCGGAGTCCTTCGAACATGGCGTGGCTGGCTGGCAGTAGGGGCGGACTATAATCCGTGCAGCCTGCGCCTCTGGTCAATCTGCGGTGGTAGGGATAATGTCAGCGGCGGCGACGGCGACGGAGCGGGACATGCCAGGGGCGATCTTCAACGCGTGAATGTCGAGAGCAGCGAAAGCCAGTTGAGTTCCCGCCTGTTCGATCGCGTCATCGCGTCGAAGCAGAACATAGTCGTGGTCGAGACCACTGACATCAGCGAGGTACTGGCCCAGTTTCGCCAGTTCGCCCTGCGTAGCGGCCAGTCCGTCTACCAGTGGCAGGACGATCTGGGCATCAGTTCGCTGCGTGAAGGCGAGGTCCGCGTGCCCGGCTCCAAGCGCATGGCCGACGCCTTGCGCTACATCCTTCAAAGCATGCATTTCGGCATCTATCTGTTCGTCGAGTGCGAAGGCCATCTGCGTCCGCCCAACATAGGCCTGCTGCGCCAGATCGGCCGCGTCAAGGGCGGCAACGAGCGCAAGGTCGTATTCATCGGCGGCTCGCTGACGATGCCCGACAGCCTCGAGGAAGTCACTGAACACTTGAGTTTCGAGCGGGTTATGCCGCAACGCCCGCGCCTGCGCGACGGACGCTGGGTCATCTGATGGCGCGCGACGAAAAAGGTCAGGGATCAGTACTCATCGTCGCCACCAACCGCGACGACCGGCGCGTACTGTTCGATACGCTCGATGGCCAGAACTTCGACGCCATCTATACCGCCAAAGATCTGCAGCAGGCGCTGGCCTTCCTGAATCAGGATCCGGACATCGACGTCGTGCTGATCGAATTTGTCGGCCCGGCGCGCGAAGCGGTGGCCTTCTGCACCCAGATGAAGGGCGACGAACGCCTTGCGCGCGTACCCGTTATCGGCCTGCTGCCGGCGGAAACCGCCGAACGCCATTGGGACTGGTCGCGCATGCCGCCTGGCGTGATCGACTGGCTGCGCTCTCCGGTCGACGGCGCCGAAGCCCTGGCGCGTATACGTCAAGCGCTGAGCGTGGCCCGTGGCGGCGGCACCAATAGCGATGCGGCGGTCAAGTCGGCCGCTTCTGATCGCTATCAGTTTGCCTTCGAGGGCAGTCTCGACGAGCTGGTGATCTCCGATCCCAAGACCGGCCGCATCGTCGAGGTGAATCCGGTGTTCCTGCAGCGCTCCGGCTTCCCCCTGGCCCAGGTGGTCGGCCAGCCACTGGACATGATCAGCAAGAGCCATACGCGCGAGCAGCGGGTCGAGCTCAATGCGCGCCTGACCCGTGAGGGCAGTGTGCGGTACCGCTGCCAGAAGCCGCGCGCCGACGGCAGCAGCTATCCGGTCGAAGTGGTGTCGCGGCTGGCAGTGCGTGCGGGCAAGCTGGTGCACTTCACCATCATGCGCGATCTCGGCGAGCTGGGCAGACTGCAGCAGTCACTGGGCCTGCTGGCCGAGGCGATCGAAGTGGGCGCCGGCGACGAGGGCGTCAAGCAGGTCGTGCGGCTTCTCGTGGACTGGCTGGAGCTGGACTACGTGACCCTGGTCTCCGCGCGGCCGGACCAGCCGACCGAAGTACAGCCGATCACACTGTATCAACGGGTCAGCATGCCGGGCGATGCGCCCGATCCGCTCAAACAGCCGACCTTGCGCGAGGTACTCGACGGCAGCAGCGTGATTCATCTCAGCGAGGCCTGGAAACGCGTCGAACGCGACGCCTTCCTCGGCTTCACACGCTTTGAGGCTTTCGTCGGGCTGCCGTTGCGCGACGAACGCCGCACCGTCCTCGGCGCGCTGTTGTTGGGACGGCGCACCGCGCTGCCCGAATCCACGACCATCGTCGACACCCTGCGTGTCGCCGCCGGACGCCTGGCACTCGAGCTGGAGTTGCGCCGTTCGCGCGACCAGGGCAAGGCGAAGGCTTTGCAGGACGCCTTGACCGGCCTGCCCAACCGTCTGCTGTTCAACGATCGTCTGGAAACGACGATCAACGAGGCGCATCGCACCGGCGAGATGTTCGCCGTGCTGTTCGTGGATCTCGATCGCTTCAAGAACATCAACGACTCGCTCGGCCACAGCGTCGGCGACCAGGTGCTCGACGCGGTTTCGCGGCGCCTGCGCTCCAGCATCCGCGCTTCCGACACGGTGGCGCGCTATGCGGGCGACGAATTCACGCTGATCCTGCGCCACATCGTGCAACGTGACGATGTCATGCGTATCGCCGAGAAAATCGTGCGCGTCATGGAAGTGCCCCTGACTCTCGACGACGGATCGGAGCTGCACATCACCGCGTCGATCGGCATCAGCTTCTATCCGGACGATGCGACCACGGCCGAGCGCCTGCTCAAGCATGCCGACGTTGCGATGTACAGCGCCAAGGGCATGGGCAGGAACAATTTCCAGACCTATGTTGCCGTGCCCGAGGAGTCGCACCAGCAGCGCATCGCGCTGGAGACCAAGCTGCGCGTGGCGGAGCGCAACAATGAACTGCGGGTCTATTACCAGCCGCAGGTCGACTCGTTCAGCGAAGACATCATCGGCATGGAGGCCCTGATCCGCTGGGAGCATCCGGAACTCGGCATGATCAGCCCCGGATTCTTTATTCCGTTGGCGGAAGAAACCGGCCTGATCGTATCCATCGGAGAGTGGGTGCTGCGAGTCGCCTGCGCAGACACCAAGCGTTGGCAGACGCGCTTCAATCTGCCGCTACGGGTCAGCGTCAATCTTTCGGCGCTGCAGATCAAGCAGCCCAACCTCGTGGAGATCGTGCGCAACGTGGTCGACGAAACCGGCATCGATCCGACCCTGCTCGATCTCGAGGTCACCGAAAGCATCAGCGTGAAGTCGATCCCCAACCTCATGGAAACGCTGCAGTCGCTGCGCGATCTCGGCTGCCGCATTTCGATCGATGATTTCGGTACGGGCCAGTCTTCACTGGACTATATCCGCCGCTTTCCGGCCGACAAGATCAAGATCGACCAGGTATTCGTCCGCAACATCGGCGTAGATCCGGACGACGAAGCCATTGTGCGTGCGACGATCGACATGGCGCACAGCCTCAAACTTGGCGTGGTCGCCGAAGGCGTGGAAATCGAAGAGCACTTCAACTTCCTGCGCGATCACGGCTGCGAGGAGCTGCAGGGCTATCTGTTCTGCCGGCCGCTCGCCCCGGTCAGTTTCGAGAACATGCTGGCCGAGCGGGAAAAGCTGTTTGGCGGCAATGGACAGGACTTGCTGTCCCATTGAGTTCGCCGTAGCCCATAATCGGGCGTCGGCGGCGGACGGCTTCCGGCGTCACGCGGCATGGCTTCAGCGGGTGGCATTGAACTTCCGTACAGCAGACGTTGTCTTGAACCCGGCACTGGCCTGAGCGCCGGGATCACGAAGCAACGTGAGCGGGGTTCGACGTGGAAGCAGTGATGGGAACTGGATTTATGGTTTGGGGAGGCGAGTCCGAGGCCCCGCGACGCGAAACTGCGCGTCCGGTGCAGGAAGCGGTGCCGGCAAGTGCAGGGAGTACTGCCCGGATGGGCGACGAAGTTTCCGACATCGTGCTGGTCGAGCGCGTGCAGAAGGGCGACAAGCGCGCCTTCGATCTGCTCGTGCGGCGTTACCAGCACAAGGTGGTCAGCGTGATCTCACGTTATATTTCCGACTGGTCCGAATGCCAGGACGTGGCGCAGGAAGCGTTCATTCGAGCCTACCGCGCGATTGGCGCATTCCGCGGCGACAGTGCCTTCTACACCTGGGTTTACCGCATCGCTATCAACACGGCGAAGAACTATCTGGTGTCGCAGGGCCGGCGTCCGCCTACCGACGATGTTGCCGTCGATGACGCCGTCCAGCTCGACGCTGGCGTCCGCCTGAAGGACAGCGCCACACCGGAGCGCGAACTGTTGCGGCAGGAGATTGAACAAACCGTATTCGCCACAGTCGAACAGCTGCCCGACGAGCTACGTACCGCGATCACCCTGCGTGAAGTTGATGGGTTGTCCTACGAGGAGATCGCCGAGCAGATGCAATGCCCCATCGGAACGGTGCGTTCGCGCATTTTCCGGGCCCGCGAGGCCATCGACACGCAACTGCGTCCGCTGCTTGCGGACAGCGAGGTTTGATCGTCATGAGCACTGAAATCAAGGAACAGCTTTCCGCATTGATGGATGGCGAGATCGAGCGCGATGCAGCCCGTTTCGTGCTGCGTGCAGTCGATACAGACCGCGCACTGGCCGCAGGATGGGCCCGCTTCCATGTCACCCGCGATTGTTTGCAGCGTCAGCCCATCCTGGTTGCGGATGCCGGTTTCGCTGCCGCCGTCATGGCCCGGCTTGATGCCGAGTCCGTTCCGGCCCATGCAGGAAGCTCACGCTGGCTGCGTTATCTCTCCGGCGGCGCGGTGGCCGCAGCGGTAGCGGTGGTCGCCCTGATCGCATCGGCACCGGAACAGGAAGCCCCTCGCGGCGGTACCGTAGCCAGTAACGTGAGCGCGCCGGCTCCGGTTCGCGCCACTGCGTTCAACGACAGCGTGCTGCAGCCGCGTCTGCCGCAGTTGGCCCAGCCGGCATCGGCGACCGTAGGCGGTGAAACCTTGTTTGCTCCGGGCTACGACCTGCGCTCGCAGCCTTCCAACGGGTGGCGTCCGGTCGACGCGAACGGCATGAATCTGCGTGCACCTGCAGCACCTTATGTGCTGCTGATCGTGCCGATGCAGCCGGCGGAGCAGAGGGCTCAACCGCGTCTGCAATAGGATTTGGCGAGGATTTCCACGACGGCCCTGGCGCGTTGCGCCGGGGCCGTTCGCTTGTCCGCGATGTTGATCAGCCCCGTCTTGAGCGCCAGATTAACGGCGGCCAGGGCTACGCGGCGTGGCGGAACTTTGCCGCCCGGCTGCTCTCAAAGCGGCGTCCGGAGTCCTCCGGGAACGCCCGGTCAGACTGGGTAGACCCTCAAAAATCAGCAAAGGCAAACTGTATGCAACGAGGCATGTGGAAGTCTTTCGCCCTGTCGTTGGCAGGGCTGGTTTTCTTCGCTGCGGCGACCGCGCAGGCGTATGACCTGCCGGACTTCACCCCGCTGGTGGACAAGAACGGGGCGGCCGTGGTC
Source organism: Lysobacterales bacterium (assembly GCA_013298265.1). Taxonomy (GTDB): domain Bacteria; phylum Pseudomonadota; class Gammaproteobacteria; order Xanthomonadales; family Rhodanobacteraceae; genus Tahibacter. The sequence goes on from JAAFHE010000023.1 coordinate 6,586, forward strand.
AACGTCCAGGCGCGTCAGAACGGCGGCGGCGACAGCGCGAGCAACGCCGATGACGAAGCGGATCAGGAACAGGTACCCGAAATCTTCCGTCGTTTCTTCGGTCCGGGTGGACCCGGCGCACCGCGCGGCGGCCGTCCCGGCGGCGTCTCGTTAGGGTCCGGCTTCATTATTTCCAACGACGGTTACATCCTGACCAACAACCACGTCGTTGATGGCGCCGACAGTGTCACCGTACGCCTGTCCGACCGGCGCGAACTCGACGCCAAGGTCGTTGGTGCCGACGCCCAGTACGACATTGCGTTGTTGAAAGTGACGGCTACTGACCTACCCGCCGTGACGATCGGTGACTCCAAGAAACTCAAACCCGGCCAATGGGTGTTGGCCATCGGCTCGCCGTTCGGATTCGATCATTCGGTGACGGCGGGCATCGTAAGCGCCGTGAGCCGGAGCTTCGGTGGCCGGGACCAGCAGTACGTGCCGTTCATCCAGACCGATGTGGCGATCAATCGGGGCAATTCCGGCGGTCCGCTTTTCAATCTGAATGGCGAGGTCGTCGGCATCAATTCGCAGATCCTCTCCAACACCGGCGGCTTCATGGGCGTCTCGTTCGCGATTCCCATCGATACGGCCATGAGCGCGGTCAAGCAGATCAAGGACAAGGGTTTCGTCTCGCGCGGCATGATCGGCGTGCAGATTCAGGACGTGAATCGTGAGCTGGCGCAGAGCCTGGGCTTGCCGCGGACCGGCGGCGCGCTGGTCAACGCGACCACGGTCGGCAGCGCAGCGGAGAAGGCCGGCGTCAAAGTCGGTGATGTGATTCTCGCGTTCGGAGGCGTCGACGTGGTGCACTCCTCCGACCTGCCGCCGATGGTCGGTGCGACGGCGCCCGGCAGCAAGGTGGAGCTCAGCGTGTTCCGGGACGGCAAGACCGTCACCATTCCCGTCACCGTTTCCGAGCTGTCGCGTGATGCCACTGCGCAGGCCGGTGCCGGCGCAAATAGTCCTGCCGCTGCGAACCCGCTTGGCATGGTTGTCGACGACCTGACGACGGAACAGCGGCAACAGCTCGGCATCAAGGATGAAGGCGTAGTCGTGACGCGCATCACCGGCGTGCCCGCGCGCCGCGCCGCGCTGCAGCCTGGCGATATCGTGCTCATGGTCGGAAAGCAGAAAGTCAGGACCGCGGCGGAGTTCAACAACGCGGTCAAGGGCGTGCAGCCCGGTGATTCGGTCATGCTCCTGGTTCGCCGTCAGGATGCCAGCCTGTTTGTCGCCGTCAGCGTGCCGAAGTCTGGCGACTGAGTTCCAGTCCAGTGATCGACGACGGCGGACTTCCGAGTTTCGCCGTCGTCGTGACGGAAAAGGCAGGTGTATGCCGGCTCTGTCCTGCGCCGGTCGCTGCTTCGTGCGATACTCGCCGCTTTGCCATCGCGCCATCCGCGCCGAAGGCTCCCGTTTTGCGGCCCCCCGATGGACCATATACGAAATTTCTCGATCATTGCCCACGTCGACCACGGCAAGTCCACCCTTGCCGATCGCATCATCCAGCTCTGCGGCGGGCTCGAAGCCCGCGAGATGGAAGCCCAGGTACTGGACTCCAACCCGATCGAGCGCGAGCGCGGCATCACCATCAAGGCTCAGTCGGTTTCGCTGCCGTACACGGCGCGCGACGGCAAGACTTATCAGCTCAATTTCATCGACACGCCTGGCCATGTCGATTTCAGCTATGAGGTGAGCCGTTCGTTGGCCGCCTGCGAAGGCGCGTTGCTCGTAGTCGATGCGGCGCAAGGCGTGGAAGCGCAGTCGGTCGCGAACTGCTACACCGCCATCGAACAGGGACTGGAAGTCATTCCGGTACTGAACAAGATCGACTTGCCGACGGCGGACATCGAGCGCGCCAAGAGCGAAATCGAGGCGGTGATCGGCATTGATGCCGACGACGCCATTCCGATCAGCGCCAAGACCGGCCAGAACATCGAAGCGGTGCTCGAGGCCATCATCGCGCGCATCCCGCCGCCAAAGCCGCGCGATACCGACAAGCTGCAGGCGCTGATCATCGATTCCTGGTTCGACAACTACCTCGGCGTGGTGTCGCTGGTGCGCGTCATGCAGGGGCAGATCAAGCCCAAGGACAAGATCCTGGTCATGTCCACCGGTCGCTGGCACGAAGTCGACCAGGTCGGCGTGTTCACGCCCAAGCGCAAGGTCAAGGATCGTCTCAACGCCGGCGAAGTAGGCTGGATCAACGCCTCGATCAAGGACGTGCACGGCGCGCCCGTCGGTGACACGCTGACCTTGAACGCCGACCCGGCGCCGGCACCGCTGCCGGGTTTCCAGAAGATGCAGTCGCGTGTGTTCGCCGGCTTGTTCCCGACCGCGGCCGACGATTTCCCGGCGCTGCGCGAAGCGCTGGACAAGCTCAAGCTCAACGACGCGGCGCTGAATTTCGAGCCGGAAAGTTCCGAGGCCATGGGCTTCGGATTCCGTTGCGGCTTCCTCGGCCTGCTGCACATGGAAATCATCCAGGAGCGGCTGGAACGCGAATACGATCTCGATTTGATTTCGACCGCGCCAACCGTGGTCTACGAGGTGCTGAAGACCGACGGCAGCACGCTCGCGCTGGACAATCCGGCCAAGCTGCCCCCGCCGCAATACATCGAGGAAGTGCGCGAGCCGATCATCATCGCCGACATCCTCACCCCACCGGACTACATCGGCAATGTGATCGGTCTGTGCGAGGAAAAGCGCGGTATTCAGCGCAGCATCCACTACGTCTCCACCCAGGTGCGGATCAGCTACGAGTTGCCGCTGGCCGAGGTGGTGCTCGATTTCTTCGACAAGCTCAAGTCGGTATCGCGCGGCTACGCGTCGATGGACTATCACTTCCACGAGTTCCGCGCCGGCCCGTTCGTGCGCCTGGACGTGCTGATCAACGGCGATCGCGTCGATGCGCTGAGCCTCATCGTCCATCGCGCCGCCGCCGACCGCAAAGGCCGCGAGCTGACCGAGAAAATGAAGGAACTGATTCCGCGGCAGCAGTTCGACGTCGCGATCCAGGCGGCGGTCGGTTCGCAGGTCATCGCGCGTTCGACCGTCAAGGCCCTGCGCAAGAACGTGCTCGCCAAGTGCTATGGCGGCGACGTATCGCGCAAGCGCAAACTCCTGGAAAAGCAGAAAGAAGGTAAAAAGCGCATGAAGCAGGTCGGCAGCGTGGATATCCCGCAGGAAGCCTTCCTTGCCGTGCTGCAGATGGACAAATAATGTTGCTCGCGCCGTCGGGCGCGCGCTTGAACCGTACGTCGTACCATCGAGTCTGAGGAACGCGAATGCACTTCGACTTTGCCGCCATACTGGTAGGTCTGACCTTCCTGACCGGCGTGATCTGGGCCATAGACCATTGGTTTTTCGCGAAGAGCCGTGCGGCGGAGATGCCACCGGGCGAAGCGCCGCGCGAGCCTATTCTGGTCGAGTACTCGCGCTCCTTTTTCCCCGTCATCCTGATCGTGCTGCTGTTCCGCTCGTTCCTGGCGGAGCCGTTCCGTATTCCTTCGGGCTCGATGATGCCCACGCTGCTCGTCGGCGACTTCATCCTCGTCAACAAGTTCGCCTATGGCATCCGCCTGCCGGTGCTGGACAAGAAGATCATCGAGGTCGGCGAGCCCGAGCGCGGCGACGTGGTCGTGTTCCGTTTCCCGAAGGATCCGACCCAGGATTACATCAAGCGCGTCATCGGCAAGCCGGGCGACGACGTCACCTATCGCAACAAGAAGCTCTACATCAACGGTAAAGAAATGCTGCAGGAAGACCACGGCGCGTACGTGGGCACTGACGCGGAGTCGCGTGAACTTGCTCGCGGCAGCGCGGAATCCTTTGTCGAACAGTTGGATACGGTCCAGCACCAGATCATCACGGTGCCGGGCGGCCAGGTTGGGCCGGACTTTACGGTACAGGTTCCGGCCGGGCATTATTTCGTCATGGGGGACAACCGGGATCGCAGTTCGGACAGCCGCGTCTGGGGATTCGTGCCCGAGGAAAATCTCGTCGGCAAGGCCTTCGTGATCTGGATGAGCTGGCGTGGGTTTGACAACGGCATCATCGAATTCGGTCGTCTCGGTACCTTGATCAAATAGCAGAGGGCGTGGCCATGAAACAGTCGCAACGCGGTATCACGTTAATCGGTTTCGTTCTCATGATGTGCGTCGTCGGTTTCTTCGCCTATGTCGCGATGAAACTCGTGCCGGTGTATTCGGAATACATGGGCGTGGTGAAGTCGATGAACCAATTGCTGACGGAGCCGGGTATCGCCAGCAAGGACATCAGCGAGATCCGTCAGCTGCTCAACGTCAAGTTCGATATCCAGTATGTCGATGACGCCATGATCCCGCCGCAGAACATCCAGCTGAAGAAGCAGAGCGGCGCGGCCAGCCTGCGGATTTTCTACGACAAGCGCATCGATTTCATCTACAACATCGACTTGCTCATCAGTTTCGACAAGACCGTCAATCTCTCCGGTACCGGTGCTGCAGCCGAATAAGCGCGCAGGCTCCGGCTGGTTGGTGGACATCGCCCTGCGCACAGCCTTCGGAACGTTGTCCAGGACAGCGCGAGCCGTCCTTTTCCGCCATTCCGTCCGGTCTCGTTGAAGCGCTTGGTCAAGCTCCGCTTTCCGCATGAATTCCGCGATCCCGCGCTGTATCAGCAGGCGCTGACGCACCGCAGCGCCGGCAGGCCGAACAACGAACGCCTGGAGTTCCTCGGCGATTCGCTGGTCGGCATGCTCGTAGCCGAGTTGCTGTTCGAACTGCATGCGCGTGCGGATGAGGGCGATCTCACCCGCATGCGCGCGCAACTCGTCAGCGGCGCCGCGCTGGCAGAACTTGCTCGTGCGCTCGCGCTCGGTGATCTGTTGCGCCTGGGGCAGGGCGAGCTCAAGAGTGGCGGGCATCGGCGCGACTCGATCCTCGCCGACGCGTTCGAAGCGCTGGTCGCGGCGGTCTATCTCGACGCCGGCTGGGAGGCGTGCCGCACCTGCGTGCGGCAACTGTTCGCCGAGCGTTGCGCGCAACTGCGCGCGCCCGAAAAAGATGCCAAGACGCGCTTGCAGGAATTGCTGCAGGCGCGCGGATTGTCGTTGCCGGTCTACGAACTCGTGACCAGCAGCGGTGACGATCATGCCAAAGTGTTCGATGTGGCCTGTATCGTGGAACGGCCGGCGCTGCGGGTGCCGGGTCGGGGATCGAGCCGGCGCGCCGCCGAGCAACTTGCCGCGAGTTCGGCGCTGGAACAGATCAAGGAACTAATCGCGAATGAACGTTGAGAATCCCGCCGGGCTGGCCCACCGTTGCGGCCTGGTCGCTCTGCTCGGGCGGCCGAACGTGGGCAAGTCCACGTTGCAGAATGCGCTGGTCGGCTTCCGCGTCAGCATCGTCAGCCCCAAGCCGCAGACCACGCGGCATCGCATCCTGGGCATTGCGACGCGGCCCGATGCGCAGATCCTGTTCGTCGACACGCCGGGCATGCATTCCGATGCCAAGCGTGCCATCAACCGGCAACTCAACCGCGCCGCGCGCGGTGCCATCGACGAGGTCGATGTGCTGGTGCACGTCATCGAAGCGGGGCGCTGGAACGACGAAGACGAGCGCGTCTGGCGTGCGCTGCAGGCGGCTGGCAAGCCGGTGCTGCTGGCGATCAACAAGGTCGACACGATCAAGAACCGCGAACAGCTATTGCCGTTCATCGCGCAGGTCACGGGCGAGCGCAGCTACGCGGCCGTGCTGCTGGTTTCGGCGCGTCGTGCCGACGGCCTGAAGGTACTGGAAAGCGAAATCGTCTCGCGCCTGCCGGAAGCGCCGCCGGTCTACGGCGAAGACGAGGTGACCGATCGCAGCGAGCGCTTCCTGGCCGCCGAGCTGGTGCGCGAACAGTTGATGCGGCAGCTCGGACAGGAGCTGCCGTATTCCTGCACGGTGGAGATCGAGCAATTTGGTGACCGCGAGGATGGCATGACCGAGATCGGCGCCGTCATCTGGGTCGAGCGGACGAGCCAGAAGGCGATCGTCATCGGCGCCTCGGGTTCGCGTCTCAAGGAAGTCGGCACGGCCGCGCGCCTGGCGATGGAAAGGCTGTTCGACCGGCGCGTGTTCCTGAAGCTCTGGGTACGCGTGCGTGAAAACTGGTCCGACGACGAAGCGGCAGTCAAGCGCTTCGGCTACGAGGGCTGAGCGGCAAGGGCGGATGCGAGGTGCTGAGCGGCATCCGGTTGCGTGAATCCAGGCTCTGATCATGCGCATCGAGGAACAGCCCGGCTGGATATTGCATGCGCGGCCCTACCGCGAAACCAGCGCGCTGCTCGAAGCCTGGAGCCGCGAGCATGGTCGTATCGGCCTCGTCGCACGAGGCGTGCGGAAGGAAAAACCACGCCAGCCCCGCGCGCTGCTGCAACCGCTGGTGCCGCTGAGTCTTGGCTGGAGCGGGCAGGGCGAGCTGGTCACGTTGACCGGGCTCGAGGCGCGCGGCCAGCCGCCGCGGCTCGTCGGCGAGGCCCTCGTCTGTGCGATCTACGTCAACGAACTGGCCATGCGCCTGCTGCCGCGCCATGACGCGCTGCCGGAGCTGTTCGATGCCTACGAGAACACACTGGCTCGACTCGCGACTTCGCCGGCGCGGGCCTGGCCGCTGCGTCGTTTCGAGCGCGACCTGCTGGCCGAGACTGGCTACGGCCTGGTCTGCGACAGCGAAGCCGACAGCGGCGAAGCGATCGATCCGGCGCGCGAGTACATCTACATTCCGGAGCACGGCGCCGTGCCGTACGCGTTGCAGCCCAACGTGCTGCGTCTGCGCGGCAGTGCACTGCTGGCGCTCGCCGACGACCGCATGCCCGACGCTGAAGACCTGACCAGCCTGCGCCGCCTGATGCGAGCGCTGATCGCGCACCAGCTCGGCGGCGGCAGCCTGCGCTCCTGGAGCATGCTGGCCGGGAGTTCGCCTTAGCCGACGAGACGCTCGCGCGTCGCCTCGGCAGCCGCGCGCAGTTCGGTCAGATCGTCTGCGCGAAAGGTGTCTGCATCGACGAGCCGGCGGCGCACGCGTCGGCAGGCGTGTTCCAGCTGCGCTGCGCCGCAGAATCCGGCCGATGCGCAAAGACGATGCAGGCGTTCTCGCAGTCCGCCGACGTCCTGCCGCGCAAGACAGGTATCCAGCTCCTGCGGCAGGTGGTCGAGTTCGCCCAGGAACAACTGGCGAAGTGACGCCACGATCTCGCTGCTGCCGAGACTGCGGCAGGCGGCGGTGTCGTCCAGCAGCGGCAGTTCCGCATACGCGGCCATGGGCTCAGCGACCATGCCGGGGTTTCCCGCTGCCGCCTGCAGTGCGCGCTGCAGCCCGGCCAGGTCGACCGGCTTGGCCAGCACGCCGGCGAAACCCTGTGCAAGCAGCGTGTGTTCGTGTTCCGCCAGGCTCGCGGCCGTGGTCGCCAGTGCCGTACTCGAGCGGGAGGCGGCCGATTCGTCGGCCCGCACGCGTTGCAGCACGCTCGGGCCGTCCAGTCCCGGCATACGTACGTCCAGCAGCAACACGTCGTAGCGTCGCGCGCGTGCCAGTGCCAGCGCGGCCAGGCCGTCGCCGGCGACATCGCAGCGATGGCCGAGCAGCGCCGCCGCGTCG
>JAAFHE010000230.1 GCA_013298265.1 Lysobacterales bacterium
CCGGAGCGGCGCGCAAGCCGGCTATGATACGGCGCTGTGTCGGCTGGCAGGGTGTCGGGCGATAGCGTGCTTCGACCGGGAAAAGAAGCGGAGCTTCTTTCCTGACAACTTTGGTAGGACGGATAGCCGGACATGGAAAACACGACAGACAGTCGGACATTTGCAGACAGCGTTAGCTGCGACGTGCTCGTGGTCGGCGGCGGCCCGGCCGGGTCGACGGTGGCGACGCTGCTGAAACGGCGCGGCCTCAGCGTGCTGCAGCTGGAAAAAGATCATCACCCGCGTTTCCATATCGGCGAATCGCTGCTGCCGGCGAACATGCCGATCCTCGAGGAACTCGGTGTGCTCGAGGAAGTGCGCGGCATTGGCGTACGCAAGCTTGGCGCCGACTTCCCCGAGCAGGGAGACAGGTACTACACCTACCACTTCGCGCGCGCGCTCGGCAAAACCCCGCCGTATGCCTTCCAGGTCAAGCGGGAGGACTACGACCGGATCCTGTTCCGCAATGCCCAGCGCAGCGGCGTCGACGCGCGCGAAGGCGTCAAAGTGGACAAAGTGGAAATCCAGCCCGACCGCAGCACGCTCGCGCACGCGACCGCAGAAAGCGGCGAGAAGCTCACGATCAGGGCACGCTATATGGTCGATGCGAGCGGCCGCGACACGCTGCTCGGTAGTGCGCTCAAGCTCAAGGTGAAGAACCAGAAGCACCAGAGCGCGGCGATCTTCGCCCACTTCAAGGGCGTGACGCGCCGCCCCGGCGACGAGGCGGGCAACATCAGCATCTATCGCTTCGATTACGGCTGGTGCTGGTTCATCCCGCTCAGCGACGGGCTCATGAGCATCGGCTGCGTATGTTTTCCCGAATACCTCAAGCAGCGCCGTGGACGTACCGGCGAATTCCTGCTCGAGACATTGAAGCTCATGCCCGGCGCAGTCGAGCGCATGGCCGACGCCGAGATCGTCGGCGAGGTGCGCGTGACCGGCAATTATTCCTACACCTGCAGCGCGATGACCGGCCCGGGCTTCGTCATGGTCGGCGATGCGTTCGCCTTCGTCGATCCGGTGTTTTCCTCGGGCGTCTATCTTGCGATGCACAGCGGCAAGCACGCGGCGGCGCTGGTTGACGACATCCTCAAGAATCCGCACCGCGAAGCTGCGCTGCAGCGGGACTTCGAAAAACGCATCCGCCGCGGCGTGCGCGTGTTCTCGTGGTTCATCTACCGCTTCAATTCGCCGGTCATGCGTAGTCTGTTCGCCTCGCCGCGCAACGTGCTGAAGGTCGAGCAGGGTGTGATCTCGATGCTCGCCGGCGATGTGTTCGACAGCGGTCCGGTGATGCGCCGCCTGCATCTGTTCAAGGCGATCTACGCGGCAACCGGGCTGGCGAATCTGCGCCGCTGGTGGAGCGACCTGCGCGAGCGTCGGCGTCAGTCGGCGACGCAGTTCACGGGCGGAAATACGCCGGTCGATGAGGCTTGAGCTGGCGTCCGAGCCTGACGCTGGCGCCCTTCGGCATGGCGGTGCGGGAATGACTCCCGGACCTGCGGTCAATTGACGCGGTTGTGCTCGATATGTGCGGACAGCGCTCGCAGGGAGCCGAAGATGCGCTTGTTTTCGTCGTTGTCCGAGCGTAGCTGGAAGCCGTAGCGCTTGGACACGGCGAGCGCGATTTCGAGCGCGTCGATCGAGTCCAGGCCGAGATCTCCGCCGAACAGCGGTGCTTCGGGTTCGAATGTGTCGGCGCTGACGCCTTCCAGATTCAGGCTGTCGACCAGAAGCTCGGCGAGCTCGCGCTCGGCGGGAGAAAGTTGCGACATCGGGGTTTCCAGAGGTGGCGGCGCGGCGCCGGACCGGCGGCCGCTGCGGCGCGCGAGTGTATCATACGGGTTTGCCTGGCCACCCCGGCGGGCTCAGGGACTCTGTTTACATGCCTTTGCCACCGACGTCGCGCCGACCGGCGCGCCCCCGCGGGTTGATGATTCCCGCATGAGCAGCGATCGCGGTTTGCCCGTGCTGGATGTTGCTTACGTCGAGGCCGACCTGGACGTGCTGCTGAACGATGATGGCGTGCTGGCCGTACTCGGCTTCGGTGCCGCGGCACCGGCGAGGTCCGATCCGCGCTATCTGCGCGTCGGCCTGGATCCGATGGACGACTCAGCGGTGTTCGAGGTCTGGCGCGTGCCCGGGCCGGTGGAGCACGGTCTTGACGGACGAGTGCGCTGGGCGGCCTCGGACGATTACTGTTTCGGCGCGATCGAACTGGCGGAAGCCGGCTATGCCGATCTCTCGGTGGCGACTGAGGCGGCCTATACCGAGCTTGCCCGCTTCACGCAGTCGCGGCGCTGGCCGCATCTGCTGCGAATCTGGAATTACCTCGCTGCAATCAACGAAGGCGAAGGCGACAACGAGCGCTACCGGTACTTCTGCACCGGGCGTTCGGCCGGCATGCGCAGCGTGCTCGGGCGCGGGTTTTCCGCTGCGAGCGCGATAGGGCGCAGCGACGCGGAGCCCGTGCTGCAGGTGTATTGGCTGGCCGCACGAGAAGCCGGCGTTGCGGTCGAAAATCCGCGTCAGGTCAGCGCCTGGCGCTATCCGCGCGAATACGGCCCGACCTCGCCGACTTTCGCCCGCGCCATGCGTGGTCCGTGTGCGGCGGCGCAGCTGCATATCTCCGGTACGGCCGCGGTCGTCGGACACCAGTCGCGCCATGACGGCGATCTCGCCGCGCAAATCGACGAAACCTTCGCCAATCTCGACAGCCTGCTCGCGAGTGCCGGCAATCTGTCGGGTTTCGGCGCCGGCAGTGTGCTCAAGGCCTACGTGCGGCGCCGCGAGGACCTCGCCACCGTCGCGGCGATCCTGCGTCAGCGCCTACCCGACACGGCGAAGCGGCTGATCCTGCTCGGCGACATTTGCCGCGCTGAGCTGCTGGTCGAGCTGGACGGCATTCACACCGCGGACGCTTGAGCGCGGCGGCACGCGGCGCCGGTGCAGCAGCGCCGCCGCACCCAGCACGCTGCCGACGCACAGCCAGCTCAACGCCGCGTTGAAGATCAGATGGCCCTGCTTGGCCACATCGGCCAGGCCGTCGCCGAAGATGGTCACGCCGAACGTGGCCGGCATCAGGATCGCGAACAGCAGACTCAGCAACACGAAGCGATCCCGCCGCCATAGCGCAAACACCGCCGCCAGCAACGGCAGGATGAACACCGAAGTACGCAGCGCGGCATTTTGGTCCAGCACGCCGTTCCAGCTCACGAATCCCACCGGCAGCTTGCCGAGAATCTGCCCTTCGACATGGCCCAGATTGCGCGGCAGCCACGGGTTCAGCACGGCCACGCCATTGCGGAAGAAGCGCAGCAGGGCCATGGGTTCGCGCAGGAACTCGCGCAGGAACTGCAGGCGTCCCAGCTTTTCCATGCCCGGACAGACTTCCTCGGGCAGGCCCGGCAATTGCCAGGCGGACTTGCCGCTGTGCGCGACGCAGGCGTCGGGCAGGCCGAGCCGGCGCGTCATGGCGAGCGCATCGCTGGTTGCCGGCAGCAAGCCGGTAAAGACGATGTTGGAGCGGTTTGCCGAGCGGATGGACGTCATCATCGCGTCGTCGCGGGCCAACTGCGCGAATTGGAACGCGCTGCCGAGCACGGCGCCGGCGAGCATCGCCCAGCCTTGCCAGGGCCAGCGTCCCGAATGCCAGCGGCCGAACGCGAGCAGGCCGACCGCCAGGCACAGCGGCAGCACCAGGTGCTGGATCTTGCTCGTCGCCAGCAGCAGCGCGGCCAGCGCGAGCAGCAGCATCCCAGTGCGGCTGCGGGTGTCCTCGGCATACAGCAGTACGAGGTTGAACAGCGCATAGGCCGCAACGAGGGCCGTAGCCTCCGCATAGAAGGTGTTGAAGTACATGGTGTTGGCCGGATCGCTGAGCACAGCCGCGAACACGATGGCATTGGCCAGCGCTGCTGGCCACATTCCACGCTTCCACCAGGCGCGGCAGAAGGCCGCGACGAGCAGGCTCAGCACCAGCAGCCGTAGCGCGCCGAGCCAGCGCACCGAGTGGCGTTCGATTCCCAGGGACTGTTCGGCCTTGTATACGGCGACGACCGCAGCCTGCTGCAGAAGCTCGCTGGAGCCGTAGCACAGCGGCACCGGGTTGACCTGGAAACGGTAGAACTCGAACGGCGCGTTCGGGCTGTTCTCATCCGGGCGTATCGGTGCCGGACGGTCCGGAAACAGCTCGAAACAGCCGGTATAGCGCGCCTGGTCGAAACTGTTGGCAATCGCGAGCAGCGGCGCATGTGACAGCAGCGGCACGGCGCGAAGTAGCGCCAGGGCGAAGGCGAGAACGATGAGGACGAGGGCAGGGTGGGGCTTGGCAATCATCCGCGAGCAGATACCACGAGCGACGTTAGGGTTCGGAAAAAGTCGGCGGCCGGAACGCGGACCTGGAAGGCTTACCTTGTCGATTCTGCGACGCCAAGATGAAAGGCTCGTGGCAGCCGCTGCATGAGACCGGATAGCGCCGTCGCCGGGAATCTGCATGGCCGGGAAACGGACGTGGCCCGTCGCGGCAAAGCCCCAGCCTTGCCCGTCTCGCGTTCGAGTTTCTGGCCGGTGTGCTGCCGGCGCCGTGTTCGCTGCCAGCGCCCGGCGCCGTTTTGCGTATTGGCTGGTACGAGGCGGCCATCGCGGTTCAGATTGCCGAACGGGTCACAGTTGCTCAGTGAGCCGTTCGCGCCCGGACGCGCCAAGCCGGCCACGGCATCGAGAACATACGGTGCTAAGCTTGTCAACAGTGTCAACAGGCGTCATCGCCTAACCGGAGCCGTCATGAAAACGCAGCTGGGCCACTACGACATCGTTGCCGAACTCGGTCGCGGCGGAATGGGCGTGGTCTACAAGGGTTACGAGTCCTCGCTCAACCGCTATGTCGCCATCAAGGTGCTCGCCGAATCGCTCGCCCACGACGAAAGCGTCAAGGAGCGGTTCTTGCGCGAAGCGCGCAGCATGGCCGCACTCAATGATCCGCACATCATCCAGATCTATTTCATCGGCGAGCACGAAGGCCAGACCTTCTTCGTCATGGAGTTCGTCGAAGGTGAGTCGCTCGGCTCGCTGCTCAAGCGCGAAGGCAAACTGCGACCGGATCAGGCGGCGCGCGCCATCTTCCAGACCGCGACGGGACTGGCCACCGCGCATGACAAGGGCGTGGTCCACCGCGACATCAAGCCCGGCAACCTCATGGTCAACAGCCGCGGCGCGATCAAGATCGCCGACTTCGGCATCGCCCTGGTCACCCAGGACTTTTCCAAGAAACTGACCTCGACCGGTGAATTCGTCGGTACGCCGGGCTACCTTTCGCCGGAAGTGTGCCTCGGCAAGCCGGTGGATTCGCGTTCGGACATCTTCTCGCTCGGCATTGTGCTGTTCGAGATGCTGACCGGCCGCATGCCGTTTACCGACGAATCGCCACTGGGCCTCATGCTCGAAGTCGTGCGCGCCGAGATCCCTGACGTGCGCCAGCTCAATGCGGACGTCGACGCGGAACTGTCTCGCATCCTCTCGCGCATGATCGCGAAGGACCCGAACGAGCGTTACAACAACTGCCACGAACTGGCCGAGGATCTCAGTCGGCACCCGCTGCTGAGCGGCACGCCGACCATGGGCGTCAAGCCGCTACTGTCGACGGCCGCGTCCACGGTGATCGGCATGAAGACGCCGGTTTCGGCGCAGCGTCCGCTGCCGCAGACCGCGCCGACGCCGCGCCCGGGCAATCTCAATGCCGGTACCAGCGCCTCGGTGATGCCGACACCGCCGCCGCTGAACGCCGCCGCGCCGCGCGCGACGCGACAGAGTCGCGTGCCTCAGCAGGCGACCGCGCGTCGCGCCTCGCCGCTGCCGTGGGTGATTGCGGCCGCGGTGCTGCTCGCCGTCGGCGGCAGCGTGTTTGCGTTCCGCGACCAGATCCCGTTCCTGAAAACCTCGGCCACGCCGGTCGCGACGGTTACCGCTCCGGCGGTCGATACGCCGGCGGTCGCTCCGGTCGCATCGACGACGGCGTCAACCACGCCCGTCACGTCGACGCCGCCTTCCGTCAGCGCGACTAGCGCGCCCGAGGCGACGCTTGCCGCGAATCCCGTCGCGCCGACCCCGGCCGGCGATGCGTCCGCTACGGCTTCGGCGTTGGCGGCAAATCCCGTCGGCAACCTGCCGGCCGATGCCGCGCCGGTTGCCGCGCCAACCGTTGCCAGCGTTGAACCGCCCAGCGTTGAACCGTCCGGCGTTACGGCTGGCGATGGCCCCGCACCACGTGCCTCGCGGGTCGACGCGCTGCGCGACCTCGCCGCGGCGCGCGCCAGCGAGAACGCGCCAGGCCCGCGTGTCGCCCGCGACGACGAGCCCTCGGGTCCGCGCATCGCCCGCGCCAATCCGCCGCAGGACTCGCCGACGGCGCCCGCGGAGCCGCGTGTGCCGACCGTTGCCGTGCTGGTCGGCGGCGACGCGGTCATTGCCGGCCCGGCGCGTCAGGAAATCACACGTGCGCTGCAGCGGGCCGGCTTCAACGTCATCGACGGCGGCCGTACC
>JAAFHE010000236.1:0-4673 GCA_013298265.1 Lysobacterales bacterium
TCGGCAGTGGCAGCGCGTGGCAATGGCTGCCATCAAGTGGCGAGCGGAGCTGCAGCGCCGCCGTAGCAAAGCTGGGACGCTTCCAGCCGGGTGACCTCGCAGGCTTTCTTGATGCCGCACGGCGCTCGGATCTTCTCGTAGTGGATTCACGCCGCTACCCGGCTTCCGCAGAAGCGGTCGTAGGACTCGCTGATGCACTACTACCCCAGCCAGCTGTGCCAGCTGCCGCCTGGATGCCCGACTATTCCAATCCGGGCGTGTATTTGCCCATCCCGGATACCGACATTCTTGTCGGCGGACAGGCTCCCATTGGTTTCCAGGGACGGATCATCGTGCTGGTCAACGAAGGGAGCATCAGCTTTTCTGAATTTGTCGCGATGATCTTTCAGACCCAGCCGAGAACCCTTGTATTCGGCAGTCAGACCGCGGGAGCCGATGGCGAAGTGACGCAGGGACTCAGGCTGCCAGGCGGAATTTCTACGCAGTTTTCCGGCAACCGGATTTCGTATCCGGACGGACGGCCCACTCAACGGACGGGCATAGTTCCCGACTTGCATGTCGTGCCGACCATCGCTGGAATTCAGGCTCAGCGTGACGAAGTACTGGAGGCTGCACTGAACTGCCGCTGGGTTGCCGAGTCGCCGGCACCACGCCGGCCCCGGCCTGGCATGTACTTCGACCCGGACCGCAGCGGCGAAGGCATCGAAGTCCACAAGCTCGGCAACACCTACGCGGGCATTTTTTATACCTACGATGACCAGGGCTTTCCACGCTGGCTGCTGTCGACCAGCACCATCGACAACGGGATCTGGGACTCGCCGCTGTATAGCACCTCGCTGACCGAGCCGGCCGTAGCGGTCAGCACGCTCAAACTGGATTTTCAGCGCGGTCCCTACACGCCCGTTTGCGCCGTCGCCGATCAATCGGAAACGGAAGGCCGTGCCGTGTTTGCGTGGCCCCAGGGCGAATCATTGCGATCAAGCTGCGTACAGCCGCTGATCTACAGCGACCAGTCCCTCTATACCGGCCACTGGGCAGGACCCGAGGCCGAGCTGGGCTGGGGATTGAGCCTGCATCACCTCAGCGACCGGCTCGTTGTTTTCCTGTACGCCTACGACCAGCGCAAACAGCCTCGCTGGCTGCTTGGCGTCGTGCCATGGACGGGCCAGGGAGAAATCGTCGTGCCGATGTCACGCAACCGCGGCTTTTGCAACAACTGTGCGCCGGGAGCGGTGCAGACCGAAGACGCAGGCACCATTACGCTGAACCTTCGCGACCCGTCTGTCGGCGTCACCACAGGCAACTCAGTCAGCATTGACGTGCAGTTCCACGACGGCAGCCGCTGGCAGCGCACTCGTATGCCATTGCGCAAGCTCTAGGCAAATTCTAAACAATCAGATTTTTTGCATTTTATTCACCCCCATGAGTCATGGGAGGGTGAAGAGTGACCGCTCAGACACAACCCGACGGATCGAAAGAAAAGACACCGCCGTTTTCCTGCCGCGTGTCGGTGCCCGACACGCCGCCAGCACTGCCTCCGGTTTCGCCAGGGATGTTTGCGCCCCGTTTTCCGCCGCCGTCGAGATGCCCTGGCAGGTTGTTGAGAAAGGAGCAGGAACTCCTTTCTCAATCGAACGGCGCAAGCAGAGCTCGCGCACGTTCGCCGAGAATCAATCGCTTACGCGATCGACGTCACCCTTCCCGAGTAGATCGCTTACACGATCTACTCTCGGGCGATCCGTTCCGGATCGCGCTAGCAGGCTGTTTCTCAACAGCCTGTTAAAGGCGTTTGCTGCAGCGCGTAGGTCTTCCCGGCTATTTTCCCGCCATCCCGAACGGTGCAACCTTCAGGATCTGCGCATCATCCAAGCCAGGGCTGCATCGAACCACGAGCTGCAGGTTTTCACGTCGGAGCATCCATGATCGCCATCGATTTCCGCGAGAACGCACGTGCCATCGGCTACGCGTTCCTCCTCTGGCTCTTCTTTCTGTTGGCCCTGGAGCCCGGCAACGTGCTCCACGCGCGGAACATGGGACACGCGCTCGAGTTCGACCGCGAGGCGTTGCGCATCGTCGTCGCGGCCCTGCTGGGTTCCTCAGTCACTCCGCTGTTGATTGCGTTGAGCTGCCGATTCCCGGTCTCGACCGGTCTGCGGTGGCGAAACCTCGCGATCTGCGCCATCGGTGTGGTTGCGTTGTCCTTCGCGCTCATCGTCGTCTCCTGTTTTCTCGCGGCCTGGCTCCTCCAGGGCGAGCAGCTCCCGTCCCTTGCCGACATCCGCAACCAGCTCATGGCGAACTGGCTCTTGCTGGTCTGCGTGCTCAGCGTGTTCATCGCGACGATCAAACCGGCAAAGCCTTCTCCAGCCGCGGCGCGACTGGGCCACGTCGCGATCAGGACGCGCGCGGGCGAGACCTGTCTCGATATCGCCCGCATCGAGTGGATAGAGAGCCAGGGCAACTACGTGGCGCTGCACGCCGGCGGGCGCGCACATCTCGTCCGCGAGACGCTCGCGAATTTCGCGGAACAGCTCGACCCCAGGCGATTCGTCCGCATCCACCGGCGCGTCATCGTCGCCATCGACCGCGTGCGCGAGATCCAGCCACTCGCGAACGGCGACTCGACGCTGATCCTGCAGGACGGCCAGGCATTACGCGCCAGCCGCAGCTATCGCGCGACGATCCGCCATCATTTCCCGAAGGGCTTGCCGCGCACCGCGTCGTAGACCGCGTCGAAGATCCGCAACGTGGCTTCGTTCGGCAAGCCGCCAACAGCAACGGTATCGCCCAGCCGTTGCACCTTGTTTGCCGCTCCGAACTTCGGCCAGGGCGGCAAGCCTTTCCCGTTGGGATCGCCGCGGTGCACGAAGTTCGCCCAGTACTGCGCCATCGTTTGCGCGAGCGCCCGATCTCGCGCGGACCAGTCCCAGTTTTCCTGGTCGAGATGATCGAACATGTACCAGAGTTCGGCGAAGTGGCTCGCTCCCCAGCCTTGCCGCACGGATCCCTTCGGGAACGGCGGCGCTTTTTCGAAGTAGTAGAGATACGCGCTGCCGCGCTTTGCCTGTAGCCGCGCCCAGCTCCACATGTCCCACCCGAAGCGCAGATCACGTTCGAAATCGAGGCGTGCCTGCCGGGCTTGCGCGTCGGTCTTGTGCGGATAGCCGCTCATGAGCAGCGGCGGCAATGCACCGAAACTGCGTTCGATGTCGGCGGCGAACGTTGCGCTCTGGATCCGCGAGACGTCGACCAGCGCGCGAGCTTCCTCTGCGTTGAAACCGGCGAGGAGAGGAACGTTGTTGTACGAGCCCGAAACGAAAGCCTCATAGGGGCTGACCGGGAGCACGTGATCCCCGACGACCGGATGGCTGATCCGGCCAGCCTTCCCACCTAGCAGATCCGCCACCGGGCGCTGGCGCAATGCCGCGATCGAACTCGCGCCGAGCGATGCGACGTATTCCTTGCCATCGCCCTCCGCGTTCTGCAACAGATAGTGCGGGGCGAGTTGCACGGGCTCGAACAGTCCGCCGCTTTGACCAATGGCCTGGTGAAACAATCCTTTGGCGAGAGGCGAGGCCATGAGAATGCTCACGGCCATCGCGCCGGCCGATTGTCCGGCGATCGTCACGCGGCCAGGATCGCCGCCGAAGGCCGTGATGTTCCGCTGGATCCACGCGAGCGCTGCGATCTGATCGAGCAACCCGTAGTTGCCGGAGGATTGGTTGGCCGACTCCGCGGTCAGTTCGGGGTGCGCGAGGAATCCCAGCGGGCCGAGTCGATAGGCGATCGTGACGACGACGATCCCGCGCGATGCGAGCTTGTCGCCCGAGTACAGCGGCATCGCGGTCGACCCGTTCGTGTAACCGCCACCATGGATCCAGATGAGAACCGGCAGGCGTTTGTTCGCCGTCTTGGCCGGCGTCCAGATGTTGAGGTAAAGACAGTCTTCGTTGGTGGTCGTCGGTTCTTCGCCAGGCATCGAGACGCCGTTTTGCGGGCAGGCAGGCGCGAAGGACTGGCTCTTCCGGGTGCCTTTCCACGACGCCACGCGTTGAGGTTCGCGCCAGCGCAGCGCCCCCAACGGCGGCGCGGCGAACGGCACGCCGAGATAGGTGGTCACTCCCGCGTCCCGAGTGCCTTCGAGTGCACCCGATTCCGTCAGCGCTGGTTTTGCCGCCCCAGCCACCCCGAACAGCACGAGACCCGCCACGACCATCGTGCTTCGCCAGTCAATCCACATCGACACTCTCCCGATTGATGAGGTCGACGAAGTCTGGCGTCGTCGTATTGGCGCGCACAGACCGGCTTGCCCCGTACTCGGAGCGATTCGTCACAAAGGGACGAAGGGATGAACCGCCGCGAACTCCCGAAACTCCGTGGAACTGGCCTGATTGCGTAGGTGCTCGACCCGCGCCTCTCAGTCCCGAACCCGGCCGTTCCCGGAGTCGCGATAACCATGGACGGCCTCGATCTGCATGGCGCCGACCAGCGCACCGCCGAGACGCACAACCGGCCGCCGTTGAGCAGCGGCGCGCTGGACGCAACGTCACAGGTGGTCGCGGCCCCACGCAACGCTGGCCAGTTCGGTGTCGGATCCACCGGCGGCGCGCGTCAGAAAACGATCACCGGCTTGATGGTGTCGCCCGCGGCGGAGTCGTCGAAGGCCTTGTTGA
>JAAFHE010000236.1:4683-6504 GCA_013298265.1 Lysobacterales bacterium
ATCGAGTCTGTACGTCTTTGCAAGCTTGTCCGCCGGAAAGCGACCCTGCTGCCAGAGTCGGATCAGGCGCGGAATGAAGTCCTGCGGCACCGCGCTGCCCTGGACAATCGTCTTGAAGGTCCAGCCCCGTATCAGTGACTGGCCGATTTCGAATGGGACCTCCGTACCCGGCTTCGCGGCGCCAACCAGGGCGAGCGTGCCGCGGACGCTCAGCGCCCTGGCGAGTTTTGTCAGTACCTGCGGCAAGGCGGTCGTGTCGAGGATGTAGTTGACCCCGCGCCCTTTCGTCACCCGCATCAACTCGTTCAGCGTATTGGCGGTACCCGCGTTGACCGTGTGGGTGGCGCCCAGCGCTTTTGCGAGTTCCAGCCGCGCTTCGTGAATGTCGATGGCGACGATCGTGGTTGCTCCCGCAATCCGCGCGGCCATGATGGCGGCGAGCCCGACAGCGCCGGCTCCCGAGACGGCGATCGACGAACCGGCCGGCGGGCGCAACTCGTTGAGGATCGCACCGGCGCCAGTCTGCATCCCGCAACCAAAGAAGGCGACGGCTTCGAGCGGAACGTCCTTCGGGACAGAAATGATGGAACTCTCAACCACGTTCGCATGGGTCGCGAACGCCGACTGGCCGAAAAAGTGCGAGGAGATCGCTTCGCCATCGGCCGATGACAGCGCGGTTGTGCCATCGGAGGTCCGGCAACCCCCGAAATCCTCGGCGAAGAGGTTCTCGCAGTACGCCACCGCCCCCGACCGGCAGTTCGTGCAGTACGTGCAATACGCGGCCGACATCACCACGTGATCGCCAGGCTTGACCGTGCGGACGGCAGCACCGACCTGTTCGACGATGCCGGCGCCCTCGTGGCCGAGAACCGCGGGCAGCGGGGTGGGATAAACGCCGTCGCGCACGATGGCATCGGTATGGCAGACACCCGTTGCCACGAGGCGGACGCGGACCTCGTTTGGCCGGATGTCGTCCAGTTGCAGTGTTTCGATGGTGAAGGGCTGCTTGTGCGTGCGTACCACAGCGGCGGTGATGGTTGTCGTCATGTCTACTCTCTTTGCGATGGCGCCGGCCGCTCAGCCGGCGCCGCGGTGCCCGATGGTGGTAGGCCGTGAGCGGCCTGCTTCCCGGTGACAAGTACGGCTAGCTGGTGTCGGCTTGCGTGCGCGTCCGCACGATCGGAGCACAGCACCGTGGGTCCGAGTCGGCGACCCACAACGCGTCCGGACGCGGCGCGCAGAACAGCCGACTCACCCGATCTGCGGAACACCGCAAAGCCAGATCGCACTCCGTCGCCTTCACCGGCTTACCAAGCAATACGCCGCAAATGCCGATCTTTTGCATCAGCCGTTCCACCGTGCAGCAGCACACCTCTACCGCGTCGCGCTGCAACTGTCGCCATAAACCAGGGATGGATTTCGCCGCAAGACCAGGCACGAGGGGACGCGTAGCACCGCTACGGCCACGAGCTACAACGACGCATCGTAGCAAATGGCATCGGATCAATTAGTGGCAATTGCGAGACAGGACACTCGCAGCGTGGGCGAAAAGCCTCACGGGGGACTCTGCGCCGACTTGGCCAGACTCTTTTTTTTGCGTAGGAACAGCTTGGCCAGAACGGCCAGCCTATGCCTGCATCCACAGCAGCTGTGGATGAAATCGTAAGTTGGCCAAGACTGGTAAGCATAAATTGGCCACGCTAAAAGGGCACGCATTGCGCTATCGAAATTGCGCGCTCGAGCGGACGACTCAGCCGCTAGGGTAAATCGCTCAAGAAGCGTTCGAACAGCCGCGCTTCAGCGCGGCTAGTAGCGAACTGA
>JAAFHE010000231.1 GCA_013298265.1 Lysobacterales bacterium
CGTGTGCACCTTGCGGCCGGTGTCGCCGAGACGCTCGGTCAGACGCGCCTCGATCGCCGAATGGCCGTCCTCGAAGCGCTCGTCGAGCACGAAGCGGCCCGCGGCGAAGTCTTGCGCGAGCAGATCGAGTTCGCGCAGCAGATCGTCGCAACCCGTCTGGTCGAGCAGACCGATGCGGGCCAGTCCTTCGACATGCGCCTTGCTCGCCTGCACGTCGTGCGCGAACAGCTCGCGATCGAGCAGCACGTCGTCGCCGGCCAGGAACCGCATGATGCGCGGATCGACCTCGACGCCTTCCTTCTGCCAGAGCAGGCCACTCATACGGACTCTCCATCGGTCAGCGGAACGCCGGCGAGTTCGTCGAATCCCAGCGCCAGGTTGAGGTTCTGCAGCGCCTGTGTCGCAGCGCCCTTGAGCAGGTTGTCCAGGGTCGCGACGACGACGACGCGCTTGCCGCCGGGTGCGAGTGCGAAACCACCGATCTCGCAATGATGGCGGCACGCGATGCGGCTGACCCAGGGGGCGTCGTCGACGAGGCGGATCAGCGCTTCGCCGGCGTAGCGGCGTGCATAACGCTCGCGGATCGCCTCGCGCGTCATCGGCTGCTGCAACCAGAGATTCGCCGTCAAGGTGATGCCACGGAAATGCGGCGCCACATGCGGCATGAATTCGACCGGCAGGCCGAGCTGCTCGCTGACTTCACGCTCGTGCACATGGCCGGTCAGCGCATACGGCATGAGATTGTCGCGGAGCTTGTCGACGTCGTTCTTGTCCGATGGCGTCGTGCCGGCACCCGAGTAGCCCGAGACGCCGAAGCAGGCTGGCGGTGCCGCCAGATCACCGACCAGCGGCGCGAGCGCCAGCTGCATCGCGGTCGCGTAGCAACCCGGATTGCTGATGCGCCTCTGGCCCGCGTAGCGCGTACGCGTCAACTCGGGAAGGCCGTAATACCAGTGCCGGTCGAAGCGATAGTCCGCCGACAGATCGACGATGACGCGTGACGGTGCCGCAGCGTCGATCGCCGCCACGTAGGGCGCGGCCTTGCCGTTGGGCAGCGCCAGCACGACGGCGTCGACGTCGCGCTGTGCGGTCGCCGCCGCATCGAGACTGACGTAGCGCAGGTCGGCGGCGTGGCCGGCAACACTGTCGGCAACGCGCTGGCCCTCGAGCTCGCGCGAGGACACGAACGCAAGCCGCAGTCCCGGATGCGCCGCGATCAGACGGATGAGTTCAGCGCCCGTGTGCCCACGCGCGCCGATGATGCCAATGCTCTTCATGCCGCTCTCCTCAGCCGAGCAAGGTCGCGGGCCGGCCGCGGCAATGTTCCACACAGCGCTCGATCGCGGCGAAGTCCGCCACGCCGTACCAGAACACTTTCCATTTTTCCTGTTTGTAGCAGCCGTCGGATTCGGCGTAGTAGAACGGATTGACGAGGTTGCCGTGGCGCGAGCGCCAGAACAGCTGCGGATTCTCCTCACGCATGACCTGCCATACGGCACGGCCCAGCCCCTCGCCCTGGGCTTCGTCGAGCACGGCGAACTTGTCGAGGTAGGTCAGTCCTTCGGCGACGGTCAGGATCACGGCGGCGCGGTAGTTCTCGCTGACGTAGATGCGCAGCGGCGTCGTGCGCTCGAAATAGTCGTCGACCAGGGTACGGCCGAAGCTCGATTCGATCAGACCGCGCATACGCGTCAGGTCGATGCCATCCCACGACGTGAAGCGCAACACTTTCTCACCGCGGCGGATCAGGGTGCCCGACCCCTTGTGCGTGAACAGCTCCTTGGCCAGCTCCGCCGGTCGCGTGATCGACACTGACGAAGCCAGCGGCAGATTGTCGAGCAGATCGCGGATCTGTTCGATCTTCAGCCGCATGCCGCCGTTGATCCAGGGCTGCGTCATCAGGTGATCGTATTCGGTTGACAGGTTGATCGAATCGATGACTTTACCGTCGCCGTCCAGCAGGCCTCCGGTGCCCGTCAGGAAGATGATCTTGTACGGCTGCAGCACCTGCACCAGCTCGTTCGCGGCGAAGTCGGCGTTGATGTTGAGGATCTGCCCTCCGGCGGTTTCGCCGAGGCTCGCGATGACGGGAATCGAGCCCGCGTTGAGGCTGGCTTCGATCGGCGCGAGATTGACACTCTGCACTTCGCCAACGAGCCCCAGGCGAGCCGGGTCGAGAAGACGCGCCTCGAACACGCCGCCGACGACGGATGTCGCCCTTACGTCGAGCGTCTGCAGCGATTCGACGAGGCGCAGATTTTCGGTCTGCATCACGCGGCGCACGACGGCCAGTGCCTCGGGTGAGGTCACGCGCAAGCCGTCCACCGTCTGCTTGATGATGCCGGCTGTGGTCAGCTGTTCGTCAAGCTGTGGACCTGCGCCGTGCACGACGATCGGCGTCAGGCCGACCTGCTGCAGGAACGCCAGCGACGAGGTCAGTGCATCGAGATCATCGCGCAGCACCGCACCACCGACCTTGACGACCGCGAAGCGCTTCGCGTCGATCTGCGAGAAACGCTTGAGGTACTGATGGATTTCCTTCGCGCTGGCCATGCTCGACAACAGCCGCACGATGGTCTGACGGACGTCCTTAGTGGCGGCCATGGTCGATGATCCGTACGTAGCTTTCGGCTACCTGTTGCAGTTGATCCAGTGCGACCCATTCGTCGGCGCTGTGCGCCTGCGCGATGTCGCCGGGACCGTAGACGAAACTGGTGAAACCCGCCGCCGAAAACAGCGCGGCTTCGGTCCAGAAATCGACCGCGTTGCCGATCGGCAGGTCGAGTTCCTCGGCCACGTCACGGGCAGCAAGGCGGCGTGTCTCCGCCGCAGCGGTATCGCCGGCCGGCAGCGAGGCACCGAAGAAGGTCTGCTCCAGATCTACCGGAAGCGCCGGGCCCAGCGTGCGGAACGTTTCGACCAGCTCGTCCGTCGACATGGTCGGCAACGGACGGAAACCGAAGCGCACCTCGCACGACGGCGCGATCACGTTGGCCTTGATGCCACCCTCGACGCGGCCGATGTTGAAGCGCAGGCCGGTGAGTCCACCGAAGCGATGATGGGCCAGCGACTCGACATGGTTCAGCGCCCGCTCGCCCCAGCGCAGTGCCTGATGCACGGCACTGTCCGTGGCTGCGCTGGCTCCCGAGGCATGACCGGCCCGACCGGCGAAACGCATCCGCACTGAGCTGATGCCGCGGTGCGCGAGCACCGCTTCGGCCTTGGTCGGCTCGGCCACGAGCACGGCATCGAAGTCGCGCGGTTCGGCAAGGAATCCCGCGATGCAGCGGGCGTCGTTGGCTTCCTCGTCAGAGGAAAACAGGAAAGCGCAGTCACCGTCGCTGGCGCGTGCCGCAGCGACCATCGCTGCCGCCGCGCCCTTGATGTCGCAGGCCCCCATGCCAATGGCGCGATCGTCGGTGACCAGAAGCTCGAACGGGTCGCGCGTCCAGGTCGGCGTCGCGGGAACCGTATCCAGATGCACATTGATCAGAAAGCGCGGTTTTCCGCGAACCGAATACAGGCTCACGGCGCCAGCGCCGAAATCGGTGACGCGATGACGAAATCCCGGCAGCTGCGACTGCAGATAGTCGAAGATGCCGCCAGTGCCGATCGCGCGCGGGGGATTCTGGGTGTCGTAGGAAACCAGTGCGCGCAGATGGACCAGGCAATCGTCGAGCAGAATCTTGCCAGCGCTCATTGTCGGTTGACCTCAGCCCACAGCGTGGAACTCATGCCATAGAGACGGATGAAGCCTTCCGCCTCGGCGACGCCCCAATCAGCCGACTGTGCATACGTCGCGCCCTTGGCGTTGAGGATATGCGGCGATGCAATCGCCACCGCATGCACCGTTCCGCCGTAGGTTTCCAGCATCACGTCGCCGTTGACGCAGCGTTGGCTCGAGGCCAGAAACGCCTCGAGGTCGGTCTTGAGCGGGTCGTGATAGAAGCCCTCATAGACGAGTTCCACCCAGCGGCGCGCCACCTCGGGCTTGAAGCGGTTCTGGTGCCGCGACAACACCGCTTCCTCCAGCGCACGATGCGCACCGAGCAGCGCGATGAGACCGGGCGCTTCGAAGATGATGCGGCCCTTGAGGCCGATCGTGGTGTCGCCGGTATAGATGCCACGTCCGACGCCGTAAGGCGCCAGCGCCGCGTTGAGCCGGGCAAGGATGACGTGTCCAGCCATGCGCTCACCGTTGAGCGCCAACGCCTCGCCGTGCTCGAAGGAAATCGTCATGCGCAACGCCTGCGCCGGCCACTCGTCGCGCGGGGCACACCAGCCGCGCGCGCCCTCGCCGGGCACCTCCCAGCGGTCGATTTCGCCGCCCGACATGGTCAGTCCCAGCAGGTTCTCGTTGATCGTGTAGCTCTTCTGCTTGGCCTTCACCTCGAAGCCGCGCTGTTCGAGATAACGCTGTTCGTAGGCACGGACTTCCTTGTGCTCGCGCTGGATCTCGCGTATCGGCGCAATGATCTCGTAATCGCCCAGCGCCTTGACCGCGAGATCGAAGCGCACCTGATCGTTGCCCATGCCGGTACAGCCGTGAGCGACGAGGCGCGTACCAAGTTCCTCGCAGCGGCGCAGCGCGGCCTCGACGATGAGATAGCGATCGGATACCAGCAGGGGATATTGACCCTGATAACCCTCGCCGGCCCAGACGAACGGCTTGACGAAGCCGGACCAGATCGCCGGGCCGCCATCGACGGTCACGTGGCTCGCGGCGCCCAGTTCCGCCGCGCGCGCCTCGATGTAGGCGCGCTCCTGCGCGTCCACGCCACCGGTATCGGCGAACACCGTGTGCACGGCATAGCCGCGCTCTTGCAGATAGGGAATGCAGAAACTGGTATCGAGTCCGCCGGAAAACGCGAGGACGACGTCCTTGGCGGCAGCGCTGTTCGAATCGGTCATATAGGTGTGTTCCAGAAATGGGCGAAAGGACTACGTGATCGGTCAGCGCGCCTGACTCAGCAAGGCGGTCATGACGGCTTTCTGTACATGCAGGCGGTTTTCCGCTTCCTCGATCGCGATGCAGGCGGGCGAATCCATCACCGCATCGGTGGCCTTGACGTTGCGCCGCAGCGGCAGGCAATGGCTGAACACGCCGTTGCGGGTCAGCGCCATCTTGGCCTCGTCGACGATGAAGTGACGATGCGCTTCGCGCACCGGCTTTTCCTGCTCCCAATTGCCAAAGAACGGCAGCGCACCCCAGCTCTTCGCGTACACCACATCGGCATCGCGATAGCTCGCCTGCACGTCGTGGCTGACCTGCAGCGAACCGCCATTTTCCGCCGCGTTCCGGCGCGCGAGATCCATGTAGCGCGCATCGAGTACGTAATCCGGAGTCGGACACAGCAAGGTCACGTCCATGCCGAATCGCGTCGCGATCAGCAGCGCCGAGTTGGCGACCGCGGTATTCAGCGGCTTGGGGTGATAGGTCCAGGTCAGCACGTATTTCTTGCGATCCAGATTGCCGAAGTGCTGCTGCAACGCGAGGATGTGGGCCAGCTCCTGGCACGGATGCGTGATGGTCTCGAGGTTGATCACCGGCACGGTCGAGTACTGCGCGAACGCCTTCAGCACCAGATCCTGACGGTCGACTTCCCACTGCTGGAACTTCGGAAAAGCGCGTACGCCGATCAGGTCGACGTAACGCGACAGCACTCGCGCGACTTCGGCGATGTGCTCCTCCGTATCGCCTTCCATGACGGCACGCGGCGCGAACTCGATTGGCCACGCGGCCTTGCCCGGTTCCAGCACGACGGCATGACCACCGAGCTGGAACGCACCGAGCTCGAAGCTCGTGCGCGTACGCATGGACGGGTTGAAGAACAGCAGCGCGATCGATTTACCGGCCATCTGCTGGCCGAGCCGGCTCTGCTTGAAGTGCGCCGCCTGCGCGAGCAGCGCATCGAGTTCGGCCCGTGACCAGTCGTTGGTGTTCAGGAAATGGCGCAGAGTCATCGAAGTCCTCGGAAGTGACAGGGTTGCCTGGTCGCCGGGTTCGATGGTCGAACATGAAAAAACCCGGCGCAGGGGCCGGGTTTTCGTCGAAACACGTTAAAGCTGTGCGACAACCTACCCGGCAGATGTGTGCAGGAACGGTCGGCGGGCACGCGAGGTCATGCCAGCGGCCATGCGGGCGCTGGTCAGGATATCGGCGTCGGGGTAGGTGCGGGTCATGTGTCCGGGGATCATGGCACGGAAGATTTGTGTGGTGCAACACTACGAAGGCATAAGCGCCTGCGGGTACGGGCGATTAGGACAATAGCGGCTGCTTCCTCAATCGGCCGGGCTGACGCTGACGCGGACGCGCATGCGTTCACCGGGATCGTAGTCGAGGCGTGACATGTAGGTTTCGCCGCGGTAGCGGTACTCGACGTCGTAACCGTTGATGCGGCGTTCCTCGTAGCCACCGTCGACTTCGCGGCAACGACGTTCGCTGCTGACGTAGGTTTCGTCATCGCGCCGGGCTGCGCCGTTGGCGATGGCACCGCCAGCAACCGCACCGGCAATCGTCGCCGCCTTGCGTCCGTCACCCTTGCCGACCTGA
>JAAFHE010000238.1 GCA_013298265.1 Lysobacterales bacterium
TTTTTTTTGTCCATGCGGACATCGTGATGGAGCGCATCGCGTCCAGAGGACATCGATCGTTTCGCCTGAATCTCGATGAGTTTCCCGCTGCCTTTGGCCTGGATCTGACGTTCGTCGGCGGGGCGTGGCAGGGCTCGCTTTGCTACAGCCCAACCGGCGATGAGGTGACGCTCGCCGAGATCGGTGCGGTATGGACGCGCAAGCAGGCGGAATTCGCTTTCGAGAGTACGGAACTGACGCCGCAGGAGAAAGCCTATGCGACGCAGGAAACGGAACATGTGCTGCTCGGCATCCTGCATTCGCTGGATTGCTGCTGGATGAGCCATCCGATGGCGGTCCGCAGCGCACAGTGGAAAGGCGAGCAGCTACTGCGTGCCGCGCGGATGGGGTTCTCGGTTCCGGATTCACTCATCGCCAACCGGCCAGAGCCGGTGCATCGCTTCCGCGCCGCCGTCGGCGGCGACATCATCTTCAAGACCTTGGCATCGCCGTTTCTCGGCGCCGAGAAAGTTTCGCCGGAGGACCGCATCGCCACTGGCCTGGCCACGACCCGGATCACGGACGAGTACCTTGACCTGCTCGATTCGGTGCGCGAGGTTCCGTGTTTCTTCCAGAGCCACGTCAGCAAACGCTACGAGCTGCGCGTCACCGTGATCGGCGACCGCGTGTTTGCGGCGAAGATCCATTCACAGGATGACGATCGCACCCGCACCGACTATCGCGATTTCTCGGCCGATATCCGCTATGAGGCCGCCACATTGCCCGACGAGATCGAACAGCGCTGCCGCGACTTCGTGCACAGCTATGGGCTCGCCTACGGCGCGCTGGACCTTATCGTGACGCCGGCCGGCGAGTACGTGTTCCTCGAAAATAATCCGGGCGGCCAGTTCCTGTTCGTCGAGCAGCTCGTGCCCGAATTGCGCATGGTCGACGCGGTCGCCGACTACCTGATCGACGGAGCTTGTTGTGAGCAGTGAAGCGCCGGTGTTGTCCGCCGCGATCCGTGAGCTGGAGGCGAAAGGGCAGGGGCGGGTCCTCGTGTTCGGCGCGATCAGCCTGGACATCGACCTGCTACCGCCGCTGTATGAAATCCTACGCGGCATCGGACCCGCAGAGCGTCTCGATGTGCTGATTTTCTCCCGCGGCGGTTCGGTGAACGCCGCGCGCCGGATCGCGCTGCTGCTGCACGAGTTCAGCGGTCGTCTGCGTTTCATCGTGCCGCACTACTGCGAATCGGCGGCGACGTTGATGGTCCTGGCCGCGCCGCAGATCATCGCTGGCCCGCTCGCGATCTTCTCGCCGACGGATCCGCATCTGACCTCGGCCGACGGCGGGCGCGACGGCAGTCCGTCGGCGCTGTCGTCGCAGGATATCCGGCTGTTCCGGGAGATGAGCCAGGACTGGTTCGGCATGGACGAGCCGCAGGCGCAGGCGCGAGCACTGCCGCTGCTGTGCGAGAGCATTTTTCCGACCACGCTGACCTCGCTCTACCGCTGCACGCGGGAAGTGCAGAGCATCAGCAACGAATTGCTGGCCTTGCACATGCCCGACGACGCAGCGGCGCGGCGGGCGAAGATCGCGGACACGCTGCTGTTCGATTTCCATTCCCACACGTATGCGCTGACGCGGGACGATCTGGCACGGATCGGATTGCCGGTCGTACGCGATGCGGACATTCAATCGGTAGCATGGGATATCGCCTGCGAGATCCGCGCGCGGATCGGCGCCGAATCGCGGAAATCGCTGGAAGGCGACTGGTACGACGCGCTGCTGATGACGCGCGACGGCGGAATGCGGCGATGCCGGAGTCGCGAAAGCATCGCGTCGGTCTGGCAGGCGCTCGAGAGTTGCTGATGACGCTTGCCGGGCAGGTCGGCGAGATAGCGCGCCTGTGGCTGCTCATTGCCGTGCTCGTCGCAGCCACCGGAAAATCGGTTGCGTTCAGCCGTTTTTGCCGCGATATCGCGGCGTCGTTTCCCGAACTCGGCAAGGCCGGTGTGCCGCTCGCCGCTTCGATCGTCGCGATCGAATGGCTGCTGGCGGCGCTGTTGCTCAGTGGCGGCGCCGCGGCCCGCTACGGGCTTGTCGGCACGGCGCTGCTGTTCGCCGTGCTGACGGCCGTGGTCGCGCTGGCGCTGGCGCAGGACCGGACCGTCGTGTGTAGCTGCTTCGGCACGGCCAGCCATCGGATGTCCGGCTACGATCTGCTGCGCAATGGCCTGCTCGTCGGCGCGGCGGTGTTCGGTGTGTTCGCGCCGCCGGCCGGCGACCTGGATGTGTTCTCGCACCTTGCCCTGGCCGGCATCGCGCTGATCGCGTTCCAGTTGTCTGTCGGCCTGCAGGACATTGTGGCCGTGCTGCGGATCAAGGTCTGACACGGCGATGGACGGCACGCTGCCCGGTCTCATCGTCGCGCTGCTGACCCTCGTGGTCGCGTTCACGCTGTTCCTCGTGCTGCGTCTCGCCGCGGTCGTCAGCGCGCAGGACTACTTGCGCTCGCCCGCGGCACTGCCGGTTGGCAGCTGGCTCCCTGATTTTTCCGGCTACCGGCTGAGTGATGGCGAACGACTTTCCGGTGAGTTTCTGCAAGGGCAGGCGTCGGTGCTGCTGTTCCTGTCGCCGGAGTGCGGCGACTGCCGGCTGCGTGTCGCCGAGCTGGCGCAGCTATATGAGGCGATCGTCCGTTCCGGCGTCCGGCTTTGGGTCGTCAGCGCACGCTCGCGGAAACGCATGACGGCGTTCCTGCATGATTCACCGTTGCTAGCCCATGTGCTGCTGGTGAAAGCCTCAGTGCGGCACGCGCTGAACCCGCGCAACGCGGCGCCGTTCTACATTTTCGTCGACGATGAGGGTCGCGTGCTCGCCAGCAATTTCATCGGCGATGAGGATTGGTTGAGCTTCGTCGCGCAGATTCGCGAATCCGAGGCGCTGGATCCGCCGGAAGGCCAGCCTGGCCCCGCTGAGGAAGCAA
Source organism: Lysobacterales bacterium (assembly GCA_013298265.1). Classification (GTDB taxonomy): domain Bacteria; phylum Pseudomonadota; class Gammaproteobacteria; order Xanthomonadales; family Rhodanobacteraceae; genus Tahibacter. The sequence goes on from JAAFHE010000238.1 coordinate 2,972, forward strand.
CTGCGGAGAAACGGCAAGGGCGCCTCTGAAAAAGTCGGCACTTGCTTTTGATTGTGGAGCCCCCTTGAGTCAAGGGGGTGAAGAGTGATCGCTCAGAACCGCAGGTTCTGATCACTCTGAACGCCCAACGGGCCGGGCGGCCAAACGCCTGCGCGCAGGCGTTTGGCGGGGCTGTGGAGATCTGGTGCTGAGTACAAAAGCGGTAGTGTCAACGCTAATTCAGAACTTCAGACGTGCGGCATCGCTGCCGCCCTTCGTGAACCCATTGCTAGGCTCGCGGCACGAGCGGCGAGCCTTTCGCCCCCGCTTCGTCCGTCCTGTCCCCGAGCATGCGCCGGATTGCGACGTAGAAGATCGGTACGAACAGCAGGCCGAGGAAGGTGGCGAAGACCATGCCGCCGATGACGCCGGTGCCGATGGCGTGGCGGGCGTTGGCGCCGGCGCCGGAGGAAATTGCGAGCGGCAGCACGCCGAGGATGAAGGCGAACGAGGTCATCAGGATAGGGCGCATGCGCAGTTTCCCGGCTTCGATCACCGCCTCGCGCAGCGGCTGGCCGTGGCGCTGTGCCTCGACGGCGAACTCGATGATCAGGATCGCGTTCTTCGCGGCCAGGCCGATGATGGTGATCAGGCCGACCTTGAAGTAGACGTCGTCGGGCAGCCCGCGCAGCAGCGAGAACACCACTGCGCCGAGTACGCCGAGCGGCACGATCAGCAGCACCGACACCGGGACGGACCAGCTCTCATACAGCGCGGCCAGGCAGAGGAATACGACGAGGATGGACAGGCCGAACAGCAGCGGCGCCTGGTTGCCCGAGACGATTTCCTGCAGCGACTGGCCGGCCCAGTCGAAGCCGAAACCCTGCGGCAGATCCTTCTCAATGATGTCCTGCATGGTCTTCATGGCTTCGCCGGAACTGCGTCCGGGCACGGGTGAGCCGACGATCTCGACCGCCGAGTAGCCGTTGAAGCGCACCAGCGCGGGCGGTCCCATGATCCACTGCGAACGCACCACGCTCGACAAGGGGATCATGTTCGGTGTGCTGGCGGCGCTCGCGTTGCCGGAAGCGGGCAGGGAACTCGGCAGGAAGAAGCGGTTGAACGCGTCCGGACTCATGCGAAACGGTGCGTCGGCCTGCAATACGACGCGCAGCACGCGGCCCTGGTAGAAGAAGTCGTTCGCGTAGACCGGCGCGAGCATAAGCTGGATCGCGCTGAACACATCGGCGACGGCAAGACCCATGGACTGCGCCTGCACACGATCGACGTCGATCTTGAGCTGCGGCGAGTCCTGCAGGCCGTTGGGGCGCACGCCTTGCAGGATATCCTTGTGCTCGGCCGCCTTGCCGAGCAGCAGGTTCTGCGCGCTGACCAGCGCCTCATGGCCGCCGCCGCTGCGGTCCTGCAGGTACATGTCGAAGCCGCCGAATGCGCCGAGGCCCTGGATCGTCGGCAGGTTCACGACGAAGGCCTGCGCGTCCTTGAGGCCGACGGACAGTGCGCCGTTGGCCTGCTGGATGAAGGTCATCGCGTCGGTCTCGCGCTTTGACCAGGGCTTGAGGCGGATGAAGGCCATGCCGACGTTGTCGGCCTGGCCGATGAAGCTGAAGCCGCTGATCTGCAGCACCGCTTCGACCGCGGCGTTCTTCGACAGGATCTCGTTGACCTGTTCCATCACCTGCGTCGTGCGTTGCAGCGAGGCGCCGGCGGGCAATTGCACGATGGCCAGGGTGTAGCCCTGGTCTTCTTCCGGCACGAAACTGCCGGGCATTCGCGTGTAGAGAAAGCCGCACAGCACGACGACGACGGCGAACAGGGCCATCCAGCGGCCGGGTCGTTTCACCGCGCCCGCGGTCTGGCGCGTATAGGTACCGAGGATCCGGTCGAAGGTGCGGTTGAACCAGCGGAAGAAGCGGTTCGGTGCCGGATGCGTCGGCTTGAGCAGCGTCGCGCACAGCGCCGGTGTGAACGACAGCGCGAGCAGTGCGGAAAAGCCCATCGCGATCGCGATCGTCAGCGCGAACTGGCGATAGATCGCGCCGACGCTGCCGCCCTGCATGGCGCTGGGAATGAACACGGCGGCGAGCACCACGGTGATCGCGATGACGGCGCTGGTGATCTGGCCCATGGCCTTGTGTGTGGCTTGCTTGGGCTCGAGGTGTTCCTCGCTCATGATGCGCTCGACGTTCTCGATCACGACGATTGCGTCGTCCACGACGATGCCGATCGCGAGCACCATCGCGAACAGCGATAGCTGGTTGATCGTGAAGCCGATGAAATACATGCCGAGGAAGGTGCCGGCCAGCGCGACCGGGATGACCAGCGTCGGGATCAGCGTCGCGCGCAGGTTCTGCAGGAACACGAGCATCACGATGAAGACCAGCACCACGGCGATGGCCAGGGTCTCGACGACTTCGATGATCGACATGCGCACGAAAGTGGTGCTGTCGTATGGCGTGAACCATGACACGTTCGGCGGGAAGCTCGCCTTGAGCTCGTCCATTCGCGTCTTGACCGCTTCGGCGACCTGCAGCGCATTGGCTCCGGGCAGCAACTGCACGGCGAAGCCGGCGATCGCGTTCTTGCCGTAGTACGTTGCGCGACCGTAGGAGAACGGGCCGAGCTCGACGCGTCCCACATCCTTGATCCTGACCGTAGCGCCGTCGGCCGAGGTGCGCAGCACGATGTTCTCGAACTGTTCCGGCGTGGTGAAGCGGCCTTCGGCCATGACGCTGGCGGAAATGCCCTGCTGGTCGATGGTCGGCGTGGAGCCGATCGAGCCCGAGGCGAACTGCACGTTCTGGCCGCGGATCGCGCTGAGCACGGCGCCCGGTGCGAGGCCGTAGCCCTGCAGCTTGTCCGGGTCCAGCCAGATGCGCATGGCGTATTCGGAACCGAACTGCGTGACGCTGCCGACGCCGGCGATGCGTTGGATCTGGTCGAGGATGCGCGAGGAGATGATGTTGTTGAGCGCGTAGGAGTCCTGCGCGCCGTCGTCGGACTTGAGTGCGGCGACCATGAGGAAGCCGGCGTTGGCCTTGGCCACGACGACGCCCTGCTGGGTGACTTCGGAGGGCAGGCGCGGCAGCGCGAGGGAGACGCGATTCTGCGTCTGCACCTGGGCGATGTCGATGTCGGTGCCGCTGTTGAAGGTCAGGGTGATCGACGCGTTGCCGCTGGCATTCGACGTCGAGCTGAAATACAGCAGGTTGTCGATGCCGTTGAGCTGCTGCTCGATGACCTGGGTCACGGTCTTCTCGACCGTGTCGGCGCTGGCGCCGGCGTAGTTCGCGCTGACCACGACCTGCGGCGGTGCGATCTGCGGATACGACTCGACACCGAGTTCGAAGATCGTCAGCACGCCGCCCAGGGTGATCAGTATCGCGATCACCCAGGCGAAAATCGGTCGTTCGATGAAAAATTGCGGCACGGGGCGTTCTCCTTACGCTTTGGGCGCGGCAGCCGGCGCGGCGGCGGGCGCGGCGGCGGGCGCCTTGTCT
>JAAFHE010000232.1 GCA_013298265.1 Lysobacterales bacterium
CCTCCTCGCCCTGCAGGAAGCGCCAGGCGACGAACAGGTCGCGGGCGAAATCCAGATGCGTCGCCGCGTATGGCACGCGCAGCAGATGCAGCAGCACCAGCACTGCGAGCAGCGCGACCTGTATGCGCCACCTGCGGCGCTGCCCGTCCTGCCCCGTGGCGCTCTCCATCGACGCGACCTTGTCCCATTATTTACAAATACCGACGACCGCAGCCGACGGCGGCCGCGCAACTTGCCGATGGTAGCTTGCCCCCGCTGGTGCCGCGACCGCCCGGCGCCGTCATGCCAGCGTTGCGGCACCACGCTGTATGCCCTCTACTGACGCCGACGCTCGCTATGCCCGCGCCGCGCTATAGCTGCGCCGGCCACAACGGCAGCGAAGCAACCTTCTGGTTCTGGATCGTATTGCCGCAGTAACCCTGGCAATACGTCGTCAGCGGCGCGTCGAGCGAGGCATGGATGATGTTTAGGAAATAGGTCTCGCCCGGCTGCAGCTGGCAGACGGCCGGGTTGCCGGGCGCATAGCCCCAGATAATGTTGCCGTTGGCGGGCGCGTTGTTGAGCACGCAGGCATTGGTCAGCGGCGCAGTCGCATTCAGACCGAAATCGCCACAGGACTTGCTGATGGTCATCGACATGCGCGCTGGTGAGGTCTGCGGCTGGGTTTCCTCAAAGCGGAACGCGCCCGTGGTCAGCAGGGTCAGATTGCTGGGCACAGTGAACGCCAGCGCGGCGTAGTAGTTTCGCGGCATGAACACGCGCTGGTTCACGTTGACCACGCCCGGGAACGACTGCAGCGGCGTGTCGGCCGTGCTGTAGCCGAAGATGCTTTCGAAATGCGTCGCGTCGGTGGTGCGACCGTTGCTGACGGTGTAGTTGAACTCGACGTAGGCCGTGCTCAGTCGCGTCAATCCCGCCGGCGCGATGCAGCCAGCCGGTGGCGGCGGCGGCGCTACCGCGACCGTGCGCCGCGATGTCGCGACCACGCTGGAACCGGTGCGCCGGCAGCTCAGGTCGAAGGTGTAGTTGCCGCTGGTCGCCGGCAGTGTGACCGGCACGCTGTGCGCACTCGCGCAACTGCCGGCGTCCGAGCACACGTCGCCGCTGACAGGCCAGCCGTTCACCGTTTCGGGCAGGCTGCTGGCCGAGTAACTGCAATGGTCCGCATCAGCCGACCAGGTGAACGTATGCGTGGCTCCCGGCACGCTGCTGGCGGGCAGCTCGCTCGCGTCGAGGCCATCGGTGATGACCGGCGCGGTGACCGCTGGCGGCGCCGTCGTCGCGGTCGGACAGTTCGTGCCGAACGTCACGTTCGCGAGCAGGCTACCGTTGGGCGGATCGAGGCTCACGCCGTTCGCATCGGTGCTGAGCACGCAGGTCCTGATCGCGCCGTCCGGCGACGTCCAGTTCAGGCGCAAGGTGGTCTGGGCGAATACGCAAACGGGCAGCAGGGCGGCAACGATCGCGGCGAGGACAGGCAGGCGCAGTAAGGACGTCAAGAGATGTTCCAGGGGCGGAAAGCCACCCATGGTGCGACTTTGCGCAGGTTCCTGCGCTAACGCTGCGTTAAACACGAGCAGTCCGCTCTTGCCGGACTCTGCAGGCGGGCCAGACCTGTTCACGTGCAAAGCCAGCTATCAACCGGGTTTTCGGTGTCCAGCCGGCGAGTGCCGGACGCCAGGCGAGCGGCTGTTCGCGGTTGCGAATTTACAATTCCGACACAGGTCCGCAACGATGGCGCGCCGGCAGCAGTGGCTGCCGACGTGCAACCGGGAGCGCGATGCGCTACATCCCGCCCTTCATGCTCGTCTTCTCCACCTTCCACTGCCCACCTTCCTTGCGCAGCGTGGATGTTCCCGTCGTCTTGACGCCGGACTGGTCCACCGCATCGAGGGTCAGCTCGGCGCTGTCGCCGAAATCCTGACCGCCGGTGACGGTTGCGCTCTTGGGTGCGAAGGCCTTCATCATTTCCAGCATCGCGCCGAAGGTGGGATCGCTTTTCTGCGCGCGCATCTTGTCGCCCTGTTCCTTGGTGACCGTGGCGAGCATGGCGTCGACATTGCCTGTCCGCATCGCAGCGAGATTGGCCTGGAATACCTTGCCGGGCTCTCCGCCACCGGCGGGCAGCGCCTTGCCTTTCGGAGCTGCCGGCGCAGCGGCCGTCTTGGCCCCGTCATACGCCGCTGCAGAAGCTGGCGTCGTGCTCGCATAGGAGAGGTTGAAGCTCAGGGTGCAGTTCAGATCGTCCTCGTCGTCGTCCTTGAGCGCGTAGCTGGCCTCGATGCGCGTGGCGTCATTCACCTTGATCGCGATCTCGCCGATGTCGCCGCCGGAACTCGACACGCTCGTGCCGTCGCCGCTGTAGTCGACCGCGGAAACCATCTTGCCGTCGATACGCAGCTTGACGCTGCGCGCATCGTCGGCGGCGAAACGCTGGCTCGTCAGCGCCGCGCTCTTCTGCGGGGTCTTGGCCAGCGCCGCCTTGTCGATCCGAAACGTGGTCAGCGCAACGATGATGTCGATCTTGCTCTTGTCGAAGTAGTTCGGTTCCTTGAACACGACGCCGTCGACGAACGTGGTCGCTTGACCGCTATAGCGGCAGTCGCCGCCGATGCTATCGGCCTGGGCGGTGGGAGCCGCAGCCAGCGCAACAAGCACGGCGGCAACGAAGTGCAGGCGAGCCGGACGGATCTGCGGGACGATAAGCCCGCCTTTCTCGCACCCGTTCGTAGCGAGGCCGTCGAGACGCCGTCCTGATGCGCGCCGCGGACTGAGTGGCGGCGAAGGCGTAGCCGACGCTACGTCGAGCCGACACGAGGGAGCAGCGCGCGTCAGGGCGAGCGTATCGGCGGCCGCAGTAGAACGGGTGTGAGAAAGGCGGGCTAGCTTCATGGCGTGCTCCGGGCGTTGACGGTGGACGCGCAATCAAACGCGCTCGGATCCGAAAACGAACAGAACACGACGCAAGGGCCACGCCATCACTGCAACGGCCCGCCGCGCTGCGGCGAAAAGGGAATAGCGCGCGAGTCAGAGGCCCAGCCAGATCGCTCGCACGACGCGGGACTACGCGCGACAGGGCGCCGACTGCCCTGCCGCGCAGCACTGCCACAGCACTCACGCGCGCTGTGCGGCAGACGCGTAGCCCGTGTCGCCATCGAGGCGACGCCAGCCGATGAACTGCAGCAAGGCAAGGCCAAGTACGGCCGTGGCCTGTATCGAGACGAATGCGATGCCGGACATGGTCGGCTGGAACGGGCCTTCGTAAAGCAAGTAGAAGCTCGCGATCGACCAGCAGACATTGATCTCGATGATGGCCCAGGCGATGACCGTATGCGGCCTGGCCTGGCGCAGCACCCACGCCAGCAGCAACAGGAACGGCAGCAGCACGAGCCCGGCGGTGCGCAGCAGATCGGCAGGCAGGGCGAACGCGGGCGCCAGCAGATCGGCGCCGGCGATCAGCAGCAGCGCCGTAGCGCAGCTCGCGACCAGGTCGAGCAGCAGCGCGCGGTGGAACAATGGCCATGTACGAATGTGGCGGATGTTGCTAATAGCATTCATCGGTCGTCTCCTTGGAATTCGGGCGTATTGAGCTGCAGTGCTCAAGCCGCGTCCATTACATCGCAGGTAATACGCGAACGGCGCCGGCTCGATTACAGTGCGCCCATGAGCACGAACCGCCCGGTAGGCGAACAATTGCGCGACTGGCGCCTGCGTCGGCGCCTCACGCAGATGGATCTCGCCGCCATCGCCGACACCTCGACGCGCCACGTCAGCTTTATCGAGACCGGCCGCTCACTGCCAAGCCGCGCCATGCTGATGCGCCTGGCGGAACACCTCGACGTGCCGCTGCGCGAACGCAATCATCTGCTGACCGCTGCCGGCCTCGCGCCGATCTATCGCGAGAGCCGTCTCGACGAACCGGCGCTGCACCAGGCCCAGGCTGCCGTCGAGCTGGTGCTCAAGGGCCACGAGCCCTACCCGGCGCTCGCGATCGACCGGCACTGGAACATTGTCGCGGCGAACCGTGCGATCACGCCGTTTCTCGCCGGTGCGGCGCCGCGGCTGCTCGTCGCGCCGGTCAACATGATGCGGCTCTCCCTGCACCCCGACGGGCTCGCCTCGCGCATCGTCAACTTCGGCCAGATCCGCGCGCACCTGCTGCACAACGCGCAGCGCCAGGCCGACGCGACCGGCGATCCGGTGCTGCGTGCGCTGTTCGAGGAAATCTCGTCCTACCCAGCACCGCCCGACGCGACCGATCAGGTGCCGAGTCTTGCCGACAGCGTCGCGATGCAGCTACGCCTGCGCAGCGAACACGGCGTGCTGTCGTTCATCAGCACGATCACGGTGTTCGGCACACCGCTCGATATAACGCTGGCCGAACTCGCGATCGAATCGTTCTTTCCGGCCGATGCGCATACGGCGGCCGTACTGCGTGCGTCACTCGCGGACTGATCTTGCGCGGCTCAGGAACGTGTTCGCCGCTGGTGCGCGCGAGCAGGTCGCCGCACGAATCGACCAGCCCGTCGATGTCGACCGACTTGGAATGCAACCTGGATTTCTCACACCTCTTGCAGTGCAGCCGCCGATGCGAAGATGTGTGGGAAACACGGGCTATGACCGGTTGCCGCGCAGCCGCTCGCCGTTGTTGCGCCGGATCGCGTAGAGGCCGTGGTTCCACGCCTTGAGTCCGCGCACGCACCAGCCCGTGCCGGCATCGCGCGCGCGTTCGAGTTCGACCTGGGGCGGAAACTGCGTCTCCCAGCCGCCGAGATCGATATAGATCGCGTCGCGCGCCGGGCCCGTGCCGTACAGCACGAGGTTCCAACCATGCCAGCCGACGAGTTCGCCGTCGCGATAGCGCACGGCGACATCAGTGCGGGCAGACGGATACACCAGTGCCTGCGCGCCGCGCGCGCGCAGGTAGCTGCCGATCGCCTGCAGGCGCCGGTTTTCCGGCGTGGACCCGCCAAGCGCCAAGGCCAGCAGTTCGGGCAGGATCTCCTCGAAGCGCCGCGCCGTTGTCGGGAACATGCTGCCTCGCACGAACTCGGCGAAGAACCACTGCTGCGCCGTGGGCAGACGCAGATCGAGCACACCGCCGAGCTCCGCATTCGCCGTCATCGTGCCCAGGGTCATCAGAAACGGATTGCCCAGCGCCGCGTTGGTGCGGATCGCCTCGCTCAAGGTCGGCGAGAACCCGGCGCAGAACGGCAGCAGCGAACGCGCTTCGCGCACCGAGAGCAGGACAAAGCAGCCGCGCGGCACGTCCAGCGCCTTGGCGATGTCCTCGCGCATCAGATCGCAGAACTCCACGTACAGGTCGTCGCGCAGATTGCGATAGGCGTTGAGCTCTTCGGCGAGCACGCCGCTGTCATCGCCGTCGGTGCCGTTGGCGACGGAGAAGTAGCGCGCACGCGGCAATTGCGTGCCGTCGCCGGGCGGGCCATCGTCGCCGGAGTAGCGGCGGAACTGCGTGCGCAGGAACAACGGCGGCAGGCACGATGCAGCCGCATCCGGTGCGAAGTCGCCCAGGCAGTCGATTCCGGCACCGTCATCCAGCTCGAAGAAATGCGGTGCGCAGACGCGCAGCATGGCCAGTCCGTCGGCGCTCACGGATTCCGCGTTGATCTGGCGCAACTGCCCCTTGAACGTCGTCAACGGAATCGTCCGCGCGCGGCTGCCGGCAGGGCTCTGGACCATGCGGTGTGCTCCGAAGTCGATGGATCGCGGCCGGGGCGCGCGCGTTTCATCGCGGGCGACGGTCGCCTCTTCCTTCTGCAATCTGGGGGCCGCGCCTCCCACACGCCCGCGCACGACGCAGGAAGAAAACCACTGCAGTTGCGGCCGGGAGCGCCCTGAACGCGTCAATCCGCAATCACGTTGTAGCCGCGCCCTTCCAGGCAGCGCGACACGATCGCCCGCTGCTCGTAGGAACCCTCGACGCCGCCGGCGATGCCATAGCTGGTCGCGCTCCACGCGGCGACGTGGGCGACGTCATGGCCGCGAAGGCCGACCGCAAGCGCGAACAGCGCGCCGATCGCCGCCCCGGCCGTAGCCGCGCCGGCAGCCTGCGCGGCGGCGGGACGCTGCTCGGCGAGGTGCTGGCAATCGGCCAGGTCGGCGTCGTAGCTGCCGCGGCTGATGCCGGAGTCGACGACAGGCCGATAGTTCACGGGCGCACAACCGGCGCACAGCGCCAGGGCAATGATCAGCAATGGTTTCATGACGACTCCCTCAGGTTCGAGCTTGGCCCGGGAATGGCGGCAGGACTTCGCGCGCTCCTGGCCAGCATATACGCGCGGCGCGCGCTTCCCTGAGAAACGATACGCGGCAGCGCGAGCGCACAGGCCATCCGACCCATCACGGAACTGCGGCCGATCGCACCGGCGAACCGCACGTCCTACGGAGCGTAGGTGAGTGCTGCCGACGCGCGGAAGTATCATCGTATAGTCGGCGCGACAGCGTTCTATCGAAAGCGACGAGACACGCGCGGGCCGCTCCACGCCAGCAAGTCCATTCGCGAAGGAGTACGG
>JAAFHE010000233.1 GCA_013298265.1 Lysobacterales bacterium
ATGCACGTATGGACCTCGAGCGCTGCTTGCGCGCCGAGAGCATGCCCGGCTGGAACGATCATCCCGAGTACTGCGCGCCGTTGCGGCGCCAGTACTTACCGAATGCGGGTACTGTTGAAGTAGTCCGGCTGTTGGTGGAAGGTGCAAAGGACTTCGCTGTGAACGGCGCGATGGTTGCACGCTATGACGTCGAATTCGATTTCTACCGCAAGCTGACGCCGGACGCCACGGCGCTGCTGCGCGCTGAGCTAGCCTGTTTCCTGTATCTGGTCGACAAGAACCCAGATTGGTTGAAAGTAATCCGGCAATCGGCCGAATCTGCGGCCAACAGCCCGCTGGCGCTGGATCAGTGGATGTGCGACGCGATAGACCGGCAGGCGCGCGCGGTTGCCGCCACAAGGATGCGATAGGCGTCGAGCGGCGACGCAAGGCACGACTCGCAGTCGCTCCACTGTGCGGGGTCTGGAAATCGCGGTCCCGTCGACGGTGAACGGCGCTGGCATGCGGTAGTGCCCGAGTGTGCCGGGATTACGTCGAGCACGCCACGCGCAAACCGAGCGCCGTGGCGATCTCGCGCCAATCGAACGCCCCGACGCCCTGGTCGTCATGCACCGCATAGAACACGCCGTCGGGAAAACGCTTCGTGCCTTTCTGGTGCAGCCAGATGCCGTCGGTATTGGCGACGGTTTCCCCGGCGAAGGCGCCGAGGTGTTCCAGCGTCACGCGGTCAAAAATGTGGAATAGCGAGCGATCCTTGAACTGGTCGGTCGCGATCCAGTAACCGCTGCCATCGGCGCACTGCCACAGGGCAATGCCTTCGGCCTGGGCCTTGAACAGACCCAGGCCCAGCGTACGGCCGCGGTAGCGGCCGGCGAGGTCGTATTCGCGCACGGCGGTGCCGGTGACGGTGTCTTCCTCGGCGATCAGCAGGCGATCGTGGCGGCTGTCGCCCCAGAGTGATTCGGGAATGCGGATCGCGCCGGCCGCGCCGGTGTCGCCGATAGCGCCGCGCAGCGTCGCGACGACGTTTGCGCCGGCGATGCGGACCGAATAGCGCCGCAGGCGCCGATCGAGCTGCGCCAGCGGCGGCACGATGTCGTCGCCCTTGGCGTCCTTGCCGGCCATGTAGGCGTCGCTGACGAGAACGTCGTAGCCGCCACCCTCGGCGGCGCGCAGCCAGATGCCGTAGGGCTGCTGCAGTTCGGCCTGGCCGAAGCTGCCGAGGGATTCGAAACCCGGCAGGCGCAGCACCTGCACGCGGCGATTGTCCCGTTCGACGACGAACAACAGGTCGTCCGCGACGAAGATGCCGTTGGGCCGGTCGAACTGTCCCGCTGCCGAGCCAGGCGCGCCGACGACACCCGCCGCAACGCCGCTGTCGCCGTCGTAACGCATAAGGCGGCCGGTCTTTTTCGCGGTCGCGAGCAGCACGGCGTTGCCGTCCGGAGCCAACCACACGGCCGGCGAATCGACGTTGTCTTCCGGCGTCAGCGGCGTGACGAAACGCTCGCGCACGGTCGCGTGCGCAATCCCCGAGGCGGACAGCAGCGGCTCGGCGACGGCCTGCTCATCAGGCTCTTTCGTTGCCGTCGGCGCGGTCGCTGTCGGTGCGATCGAACAGGCGTTGAGCACGACGCCGACCAGCATCGCGGCCAGCGGCAGGCGCAGATTGCGCAGATACATAGGCTTCCCCCGAAATCAAAGAGACGGCGCTTTTAGCAGTTCCGCATGACGGATTCCTGGCAACGACATGAAAGCCGCGCTGTCATGCGGTCGCCATGTGTCGACACTAAAACTCCTGAACTTTTTCAGGGGATCCGGATCATGACCAAGCGACTCTTGGCGCTGGCGCTGCTCAACGCGCTGGCCTCGGCGGCATCCGCGGAAACCGTCGTTGATGCGGCCGCAGCGCCCGATCCAGCCACGGCGACGGAACTCGACAAAGTGATCGTCACCGGCGAGATCACCTATCGCGACCGCACCGACGATACGGCGCCCGTGCTGGTCTACGACCTCGACTACTTCCAGCGCTTCGAGCCGCGCACGGTCGGCGACATGCTCAAGCGCGTGCCGAGCGTGAGCTTCATCTCCGACGTGCTCGAATACGACGGCGCGCGCCTGCGCGGCCTCGATCCGGGCTATACGCAGATCCTCATCAACGGCAAGAAGGTGCCTGGTGGCGGCGATGACCGCTCGTTCTTCGTCGATCGCATTCCGGCCGAAGTCGTCGAGCGGATCGAGATCGTACGCAACGCGAGCGCGAACCGCTCCGGTGACGCGATCGCCGGTGCGATCAATATCGTGCTGCGTGACGCCTATGAATTCGACGGCGGCTACGTGCGCGCCGGCATCTCGCATTTCGACGACGGCGAGGTCAAGCCGACGGCCGCTGTCGTCGCGAGCGGCGAGCTTGCCGGCGGCCGCGTCCTCGCTGGCGTCAGCCACCAGGGCCGCTACAACCCGAAGAAGAAGGTCAGCCTGCGCTACGACGAGCCGGGCGGCGATTTCGACAATCGCGAAGACCAGGACGATACGCGCGACGGTACCGACGATTCGTTCAACTTCTCGTACGTGAGCGAGATCGGCGCGGGCAAGCTCGCGCTGTCGGGCCTGATCGTGCGCACCGACCGTACCGAGACCGAACATTCGCTGGAATACAACGACCGCACCAGCACTTCCCGCGACAATCTGCTGTCGGTCAACGATCAGGTCGTCGACATTCGCCAGCAGAACGTCGCGCTCCAGGGCGAGTACGGCATCGAGCACGCCGACGGCGGCAAGACCGAGCTGTCGTTCAACGTCGCACGCATGACCGACGACACCCGTGACGTCGAGGAAGAGATCGGTTACGACGACGAGGACGCACCGCCGTCCTTCGACGAATACGAAGGCACGCTGCAGGTCTCCGACCTGCGCGACCGCGAGAACGGGCTGTCCGTCTCGCATTCGCTGGCGGTCGGTGCGGCGAAGATGGAATTCGGCATCGACTATCTGCGCAAGCAGCGCGATTTCGCGCTGCGCGTCAGCGAGGTCGATACCGACGAGGAAGGCGCGCCGCTGCCGCCGTACGTGGAATTCGACCTCGAGCGCAGCACGATCGACGAACGTCGCGTCGATCCCTACCTGATGTTCACCGGCGCGGGTGGCGCGCTGGCCTGGGAAGCCGGCCTGCGCTACGAAACGACGCGTGGCCGCATCGAATCCGCGGAAGGCCGCCGGGACACGGACTACAACCTGCCGCTGCCGTCGGCGCACCTGCGCTGGGACCTCGGCGACGCGGATCGCCTGAACTTCTCGGTCGCGCGCAGTGTGCGTCGGCCGAATTTCAATTTCCTGCTGCCGATCCGGCGCGAAGGCGAATACGGTGACAACGATTTCATCGGCAACCCTGATCTCGAGCTGGAAAAGGCCTGGGGCGTGGACCTCGGCTTCGAACATCGCCTCGGCAAGCGCGGCGTCGTCGGTGTGAACCTGTTCTACCGCGACGTCAAGGATCTGATCGAGCTGACCAACACCGGCAATCCCAGCGAAACCTCGCTGGAGGACTTCGAGGATGAGATCGCCGAATTCCTCGAGGCCAACCCGGGCGCGACACCGCAGACGCCGGGCTATCCGGTGCTCGATCCGGACAGCTTCCTCTACTCGGCCGCCAACGTCGGCGACGGCGAGGTCTACGGCGTGGAATTTGACCTGTCGACACCGCTGACTGCACTGGGCCTGCCGGACACCGGTGTATTCCTCAACTATTCCTGGCTCGACAGCAACGTGAACGACGCGCTGGGCGGACGCCGCTTCAACGACCAGGCGCGGTCAGTGCTCAACGTCGGCTTCATCCAGGACCTGCCGTCGCTGGACGCCAACTTCGGCCTCAGCTACCGGCGCCAGGGCAGCGCCTACGGACGCCTGCTTGCCGAGGAAGTTCAGACGCGCTACGGCGCCGACCTCGAAGCCTTCATCGAGAAGCGCTTCGGCACGCAATGGTCGCTGCGCCTCACCGGCACCAACCTGCTCAACGCGTCGAAGGATGAAACCTTCCACAAGTTCAATACGCTGGGTGAGCAGATCGAACGCGACTACGACGAGTACGAGATCGAAAGCGAGAAGGCCGGTCCGGTCTATCAGTTCGTCGCGCGCTACGCCTGGTAGCAACGCACGCTGCCGCGGCGCCCGGGACAGGGCGCCGCGACGGCGATTACACTGCGCGGCTGCTTCGCTGTGAATGGCGGTCCATGGGCTCCTCGCGTCTGCTGCGCCTGCTGTACACCCTGCGTCCGGCCGAATTCGGTCTCGCACGGGAACGCTGTGCCGTCTGCGGTTCCGGCTGGCTGCTGCGCCTGGCGCGCAGCGAGCTTGGCGTGCGCTGTCCGCGCTGCGGGGCGAGCGCGGTGACGCAGTCGCTGGCCGGCGTGATTCGGGCCGAACTGCCAGGGCTCGGCAGTGCCGCCGTCTATGAAATGTCGGCGCAGGGTCCGCTGGTCGCGTTCCTGCGCCGGCATGCGGCGCTGCTGACCACGAGCGAACTCCTCGACGGTGTCGAACTCGGCGAGTCGCGCGACGGCGTGCTGTGCCAGAACGTGGAACGCCTGACGTTTGCCGACGCGAGCTTTGACCTGTGCACGTCGAGCGAAGTCTTCGAGCATGTCGAGGACGACGCGGCCGGCTTTCGCGAAGTGCACCGCGTGCTGCGCCCAGGCGGGCGTTTCCTCTTCACCGTGCCGCTGCACGACAGCGCGGATACCGTCGAGCGCACGGCCCTGCGTGACGGCCGGCGCGTCGAGTTGTTGCCGCCGATGTATCACGCCGACCGCTACCGCGGCGCGACCGTGCTCGTGCAGCGCGACTACGGCCGCGACATCGTCGGGCGGCTGCGCAATGCGGGCTTCGCCGACGCGCGCGTCGAACAGCCGGCGCAGCACCTGTTCGGCCATGCCCGGCCGGTCGTCGTCGCGGTGCGTGGCGGTTGAGGCGCGGGTCGCGCCGAAGCGCCGCGCACATCCGGTGGGCAGTGAAGCACCTCGAGGCCGCGCGCGTAGAATCGCCGCATCGAAGCACCGGCGGATGACGATGGTGGCAGACGATGCCCGCACGCCCATTCAAGACGACAGCGACGGCGGTCTGCGCGCGATCCTGCGTAGCCTGCAGCATTCGCCGCTGCCGCCGGCGGTGCTCGCCGTCGTCGTGGCTACCGAAGGCTCGACATACCGCAAGGCCGGCGCGCTGATCCTGCTGCCGCAGCACGGCGCTCGCGTCGGCTGGCTTTCCGGCGGCTGTCTCGAAGCGGAACTGGAGCAGGCCGCCGCGCGCGCGCTGACCCAGGGCAGGGCCCAGCACCTGCGGCTGGACACGCGCGGCGACGATGACCTGCTGTTTGGTTCGTCGTCGGGTTGCCGCGGTGTCGTGGAACTGCTGCTGCTGCCGCTGGCTGAAGCTACGCCGCTACTCGCTGCGTTGCGTAGCCTCGATCGCGAGCCCGGGCTGCAGCTGGAGCTCGCCGCCGACGGCAGCGGCGTGGCACGCACGGACACGCAGCAGTGGCGCTGGCCCGTATCCGGGGCGACGTATGCGATACCGCGCTGGCGACTGGCACTACGCGCGCCGCCGTGCCTGCTGCTGCTGGGCGCGGGGCCGGAGTCCGCACCGCTGCTGCGTCTGGCGCATCTGCTCGGCTGGCGTGTCGAGGTGGTCGAATCGCGCGCACGCTGGTTCGGCCTGCTCGCCGGCGCGGATGTCCATCATGCGGAACCGGCGGCGCTGCCGGCGTTGCTCGCCACACAGCGTTTCGCCGCTGCGGTCGTCATGAGCCACCACTATTCGCGCGATCTCGAATTCCTGCAGCACTGCGCGCACAGCGCCATCGCCTGGATCGGCCTGCTCGGCCCGCCGGCGCGGCGCGATGCGCTGCTCGCGGAGCTTAATGTGGCCACGCGCGACCGGCTGTTGCCGCGATTGCACGCACCGGTCGGACTGCGCCTCGGCGGCGAAGGTCCCGAGGCCATTGCCTTGTCCATCGTCGCCGCGCTGCAAGGCCCGGGCGTGGCCGCGTGACACCGCGCCACGGTGCGGTCGTGCTCGCCGCCGGCGCGTCGCGGCGCCTGGGCCGGCCCAAGCAATTGGTCGAGATCGGCGGCGAGACGCTGCTGCATCGCGCGACGCGTGCGGCGCTGGCGACGCGGCCGACGGATCTCGTCGTCGTGCTCGGCCACGAGGCGACGCTGCTGGCCGCCGCCGTGTCGGATCTGGACGTACGCTGCATCAGCGCGACGTCGTGGCAAGACGGCATGGGGCATTCCCTGCGCAGCGGCACCGATGCGCTGGATCCGGACTGCAGGGGCGTGCTGGTCGTGCTGTGCGATCAGCCGGCGCTCGACGCGGCTCATCTGCGGCGGCTGGTGGCGTGCTGGCGTGAAGCACCCCGCGAAGCCGCGGCGAGCGGCTACGCGCAGATCGTCGGTGTGCCGGCACTGCTGCCACGCGAGTGGCTGAACGGCGCGGACTTCACCGGCGACCGCGGCGCTCGGAGATTGCTGTTGGCGCG
>JAAFHE010000234.1 GCA_013298265.1 Lysobacterales bacterium
TGCCGCTGCAGCGGACGAGGCGCGCCGCCGCGAAGCGGAGCCGCCGCCGCAGGCTGCCGGATCCGAGGAGCCGGCGCCGCCGCCACCGAGTCGTCCGGAAACCCCGGTGTCGCGCCCACAGCCCAACGTAGCGGCGCCGCGCCCGCAGACCAGCGTATCGGCGCCGTCCGCTGGCCCGTCGACGCCATCGGCCGCGCGCCCGGCGACCGATGCGCCGCGTCCGCCGCGCCGGGATGCCACCGCGCACCACGTACCGCACCGCCCGCCGGCGCCGCCGCCGAAGCGTCCCGACGACAACCAGAATCGCAACCGCGTCAAGCACGGCTCTCACCGCATGACCGAAGGTCCGTCGCCTGACAGCGGCCATCGCTTCGCCGGCGGCGAGTTGCACCTGACGGCGGAAGAACGCGCACGCCGGTCCAGCCGCAAGAAACCGCGCGGCAAGCCGGATATCAGCCGCATCACGGGTCAACACGGTTTTGCCAAACCGACCGCACCGGTCGTGCGTGAAATTGCGCTGGGCGACGCGGTGATCGTCGCCGACCTTGCCGCGAAGATGGCGGTCAAGGGGTCGGACGTGGTCAAAGCACTGTTCAAGATGGGTGTCATGGCCACGATCAATCAGGCCATCGATCACGATACGGCCGTGCTCGTCGTAGAGGAACTGGGCCACAAGGCCGTCAGGACCAGTGACAACGATGCCGAGTCGGCACTGATCGCGCATTCCGAAGCCGATCACGGCGACAAGGAAACGCGTGCACCGGTCGTGACCATCATGGGCCACGTCGATCACGGCAAGACTTCGCTGCTCGACTACATCCGTCGCACCAAGGTCGCCTCGGGCGAAGCGGGTGGCATCACCCAGCATATCGGCGCGTATCACGTAACGACGGACAAGGGGGTCATCACCTTCCTCGATACGCCGGGCCATGCGGCTTTCACCTCGATGCGTGCACGCGGCGCCAAGCTGACCGACATCGTGGTCCTGGTAGTCGCCGCCGACGATGGCGTCATGCCGCAGACGGTCGAAGCGGTCAAGCATGCGCGCGCCGCGGGCGTGCCGATGATTGTCGCGGTCAACAAGATGGACAAGTCCGAAGCGAATCCGGACAACGTCAAGCAGGGCCTCGTCCAGCATGAAGTGGTGCCGGAAGAGTGGGGCGGCGATACCCAGTTCGTGCCGCTGTCGGCCAAGACCGGCGAAGGCGTGGATGCGCTGCTCGACGCGATTCTGGTGCAGTCCGAAGTGCTGGAACTCAAGTCAGTGCGCGACGGCCGCGCCTCGGGCGTGGTGATCGAATCCAGCCTCGACAAGGGCCGCGGTCCGGTGGCGACGGTGCTGGTGCAGGCCGGCACCCTCAAGCGCGGCGACTTCCTCGTCTGCGGCGTTGAGTATGGCCGCGTGCGTGCGATGTTCAATGAAACCGGGGAGCAGGTGAACGAAGCCGGTCCGTCGATTCCGGTGCAGGTGCTGGGTCTCTCGGGCGTGCCCGATGCGGGCGATGATTTCGTTTCCGTCGCGGATGAGCGACTGGCCAAGGACGTTGCCCAGCAGCGCAACCAGAAGCGCCGCGAATCGCGCCTGATCAACAAGAGCGCGAAGCTCGAAGACATCATGGCGACGATGACGCAGGGCGGCGATCAGCAGACCCTGAACCTGGTGGTCAAGGCCGACGTGCAGGGTTCTGCCGAAGCGCTGCGCGATGCGCTGACCAAGCTGACCAATGAACTGGTCAAGGTCAACGTGATCGTGTCGGGTGTGGGCGGCATCACCGAGTCGGATGCGACGCTGGCGGCGGCTTCCAAGGCCACCATCATCGGCTTCAACGTGCGCGCCGATGCGTCGGCACGCAAGGTGATCGATATGAACGGCCTGGATCTGCGCTATTTCTCGATCATCTACGACGTCATCGACCAGGTGAAGCAGGTTGCGTCCGGTCTGCTCGGCATGGAAGTGCGCGAAGAGATCATCGGCGTCGCCCAGGTGCGCGATGTTTTCCGCAGCTCCAAGTTCGGTGCGGTGGCGGGCTGCATGGTCATCGAGGGTTTCGTCAAGCGCAACAAGCCGATCCGCGTGCTGCGCGACAACACCGTCGTGTTCCAGGGCGAACTCGAATCGCTGCGCCGCTTCAAGGACATTGTCGACGAAGTGCGCAATGGCATGGAATGCGGCATCGCCGTGAAGCAGTACAACGACGTCAAGGCAGGCGACCAGATCGAGTGCTTCGAGCGCATCGAAGTACAAAGAACGTTTTGAGAGCAGCAAATAGTGAAGAGGAGTGAGAAATGAGTAAGGACGCAAGCCCGCTCGTTTCGTGCTTCTCTCCGCTCCGAAAACAGTAAACAGGGAGGAAGAGTGAGTGAGGAGTGAGAGCATGCTCTTCTCGTTTCTCACTCCTCTCCACTCTTTTCTCGAGTACCAAATGCCCCAGACTTTCAATCGCGCCGATCGTATCTCCGCCGAGCTGCGCCGCCTCGTCGGCACTCTGGTGCATGAGGTCGTGCGCGACCACGCGCTACCTTCGGTCAGCGTGTCCGATGTCGAGGCCTCGCGCGAGCTGGATAGCGCAACGGTCTACGTCACCGCGCTCATCTCCGAACAGGGGCCGCCCGCGGTCAAGTTGCTCAATGAGATGGCCAAGGATTTCCGTCGCGAGCTATCGCGCATGATGAAGCTGCGGCGCGTGCCGGAGCTTCGCTTCAAGTACGACGATTCGGTCGACAAGGGCGAACGCATCGAACAGCTGTTGCGCGAGGCACAGAAGCCGAGCGAGTGATTCCCGGGCGGCCGCGCATGCAATGCGCGACCGCAACGGAACCTGCCGGCGCTTTTCGCATGAGCAAGAAAAAAGACCCGACGCCCTGGCGTGATATCCACGGCATCGTCCTGTTGGACAAGTCCGCCGGGATCAGCTCCAACCAGGCGCTGCAGAAGGCGCGACGCTTGTTCCTTGCGGCCAAGGGCGGCCATACCGGCAGCCTCGACCCGATGGCGACGGGCCTGCTACCGCTGTGCTTCGGCGAGGCGACCAAGATCGCCGGTTACCTGCTCGGAGCAGCCAAGGCCTATCGCGCAACCGTGCAGCTCGGCGTCACCACGACCACGGCCGACGCCGACGGCGATGTTGTTGTACGTCGCCCGGTTCCGCCGCTCGATCCGCTGCGCATCGAAGCCGCGCTGGCGCGGCTGCGCGGGCGCATCGTCCAGGTGCCGCCGGTCTACAGTGCCATCAAGCTCGACGGCGTGCCGCTATACAAGCGTGCGCGCGACGGCGAAGAGGTCAGCGTTGCGCCACGCGAAGTCGAGGTGTTCCGCCTGGATCTGCTGCGGCACGGCGGTGAGGTGCTGGAGCTCGAAGTCGAATGCGGTTCCGGCACCTACGTGCGCAGCCTGGCGCGCGACCTTGGCGAGGCACTCGGCTGCGGCGCGCATCTCGCGGCGCTGCGCCGCACCTGGGTCGAGCCATTCCGGGACGCCACTGCGCATACGTTGGAAGAATTGGAGCGGTTGCTTCTGAGCGAAGGTCGAGAAGCGATCGACGTGTTGATGCTCGATACGGATGCAGGGCTTGCGGCATTGCCGAAAGTCGTGCTCGATGCGGCCCGGGCCGCGCGTCTGGGCCTGGGGCAGCCGGTGCCGGGCATCCATGGCATCGTTGAGCTGTGCCGAGTGCACGACACGGGCGGCCGCCTGCTGGCCCTTGGCGAGGTTGACGCGTTCGGTGTGTTGCGCGTGCGCCGCGGCCTGAACCTGCCGGCCTGAGCAGGCCGGTCGTACAGAACCCGGTTGGGTGCTGGTTTTTCGTCGCGAAATGGACAGCGCGATTCTTTCAGACTTGTTGCGCCGCCGCGTCTGGCGTTAAAATCCCGCGGCTCTCTTGACAATTCACCCCACGCGGGGCTTGTGCAGCGCCATCGGACCCCGGTCGCGCTGCACAAGCCTCGTCTAGCTTTCAAGGTCACAAAAATGTTGAACGTCGAACAAACCCAGAAGATCCTCGCCGACTTTGGCCGCGTGCCGAACGACACCGGCTCCCCGGAAGTGCAGGTCGCCCTGCTGTCCGCCCGCATCGAAAGCCTGTCCGGCCATTTCGCCAAGCACGCCAAGGATCATCATTCCCGCCGCGGCCTGCTCAAGATGGTCAACCAGCGCCGCCGTCTCCTGACCTATCTCAAGGCCAAGGATGCCACCCGTTACAAGACCCTGATCGAACGCCTCGGCATCCGCCGCTAAGCGAAACAGCACGAGGAGATGGCAGTGGCGAAAGTAACCAGGTCGTTCCAGTACGGTAATCACGAAGTCACGCTGGAAACGGGCGAAATCGCCCGCCAGGCTAGCGGCGCAGTTTTGGTCAGCATGGGCGGGACCGTCGTGCTGGTCACGGCGGTAGCAGCCGGCAAGGCGCGCGAGGGACAGGATTTCTTCCCCCTTACCGTCGACTATCAGGAAAAGTTCTACTCGGCCGGACGCATTCCCGGCGGCTTCTTCAAGCGCGAAGGCCGCCCGACCGAAAAGGAGACGCTGACCTCGCGTCTGATCGATCGTCCGATCCGTCCGTTGTTCCCGGAA
The DNA here is from genome assembly GCA_013298265.1 of Lysobacterales bacterium. Taxonomy (GTDB): domain Bacteria; phylum Pseudomonadota; class Gammaproteobacteria; order Xanthomonadales; family Rhodanobacteraceae; genus Tahibacter. Next base: position 4,571 of record JAAFHE010000234.1, read on the forward strand.
GAGTTCCGCAACGAGATCCAGATCATCGCGACGGTCATGTCGCTGAATCCGGAGGTCGACGGCGACATCCCGGCCCTGATCGGCGCTTCCGCCGCTCTCGTGCTTGCCGGCGTTCCGTTCAAGGGCCCGATCGGTGCGGCCAAGGTCGGCGTCATCAACGGCCACTACGTGCTGAACCCCAGCGTCAGCGAACTGAAGACTTCCGATCTCGAACTCACCGTTGCCGGCACGGCCACCGCCGTGCTGATGGTCGAGTCCGAAGCGAAGCTGCTCAGCGAGGAAGTCATGCTCGGCGCGGTGACCTTCGGTCACAACGCACTCAAGAGCGCCATCGCCGCGATCGAGGCGTTCACTGCCGAAGCCGGCTGCAAGAGCTTCAAGTGGACCGCGCCGGTACGTAACGACGCGCTGTTCGCCGCGCTCGAAGGTCATATTGGCAATCGCATGGCCGATACCTTCCAGATCCGCGACAAGCTGGCCCGCCGCGACGCGCAGTCCCTGCTCAAGGCCGAAGTCAAGGCGGCGATCGCCGAAGCAGCCGCTGCCAACAAGTGGACCGACAGTGAGATCGGCTTCGCGTTTGGCGACATCGAATACCGCACCCTGCGCGACGGCGTGCTCAAGACCAAGGTCCGCATCGACGGCCGCGCGCTCGATACCGTACGCGGCATCGACATCCGCGTCGGCGTGCTGCCGCGCACCCACGGCTCGGCCCTGTTCACGCGTGGCGAGACGCAGGCGCTGGTCACCGTGACGCTGGGTACGACCAAGGATTCGCAGATCATCGACGCGCCGGAAGGCGAGTCGAAAGACACGTTCCTGTTCCACTACAACTTCCCGCCGTTCTCGGTCGGTGAATGCGGCCGCATGGCCGGCCCGAAGCGTCGCGAAATCGGCCACGGCCGTCTCGCCAAGCGCGGCGTGCAGGCGGTCAAGCCGTCGATGGAGTCCTTCCCCTACGTGCTGCGCGTGGTGTCGGAAATCACCGAATCCAACGGCTCTTCGTCGATGGCCTCGGTCTGTGGTTCCTCGCTTGCGATGATGGACGCCGGCGTTCCGCTGAAGTCGCCGGTAGCCGGCATCGCCATGGGTCTGGTGAAGGAAGGCGACGACTTCGTCGTGCTGTCCGACATCCTCGGTGACGAAGACCATCTCGGCGACATGGACTTCAAGGTGGCCGGTACCGAAACGGGTATCTCGGCGCTGCAGATGGACATCAAGATCGACGGCATCACCGAAGAGATCATGCGCGTGGCGCTGGATCAGGCCAAGCGCGGCCGTCTGCACATCCTCGGCGAAATGAACAAGGTCATCACCTCGGCGCGCTCGGAAATGAGCGAATTCGCGCCGCGCCTGCTGACCATGCGCATCCACCCGGACAAGATCCGCGAAGTCATCGGCAAGGGCGGTTCGGTCATCCGCGCGATCACCGAGGAAACCGGCACCACGATCGACATCCAGGACGACGGCAGCATCGTCATCGCCTCGGTCAATCGCGCCGCGGCGGAAGAAGCCAAGAAGCGCATCGAGATGATCGTCTCTGACGTCGAACCGGGCCGCATCTACGAAGGCAAAGTCGCCAAGCTCATGGACTTCGGTGCTTTCGTCACCATCCTGCCGGGCAAGGACGGTCTGGTCCACGTGTCGCAGATCTCCAACGAGCGCGTCGAGAAAGTCTCCGACAAGCTCAAGGAAGGCGATACCGTTCGCGTGAAGGTGCTCGAAGTCGACAAGCAGGGCCGCATCCGCCTGTCGATCAAGGCTGTCCTCGAAGACGAACAGCAGGCAGCGGCCGGTCCGGCCTGATCCTCGCGTTCTGTTGCGTAACGAAAAGCCGGCCCAGTGCCGGCTTTTTTTCGTCAGGCGTGCCCGGCAGGGCGCACCTGACTGGGCATGCGAAAAAAGTCGGCGTGTGGCGAGGGTGCTTCCGTCGAGTGCCACGTCGTAT
>JAAFHE010000235.1 GCA_013298265.1 Lysobacterales bacterium
CGGAAACATCGACACCGTCGCCGCAGGTCAGGTCTGCATCGCGTGCCGTGCCTTCGATTAGGACGGTTCCGGCTCGCGGGGCGACCCATTTGAGTACCGGGACCTCGCTGCTGCCCGGGTGCAGGCTGTCGCCGTAGAGCCGCGTCCAGCTGTCCGACCCTTCCCAGTAACTGCCTTGCCAGACGGCGTCGACGAGGCCGCTGCTGTCGCTGCGCTGGTAGTACCAGTACGGCCCCTTGGCGGCGGAAAAATCGGCGGATTGGCGGAATGTGTCGACGGACTGACCAAGGTTGACCAGCCAGCGGTAGACCGCGAAATTGCTTGGCGAGGCGATGACCGGGTCCTTGATGCAGTAAAGATAGAAGTATTGGCCGGTCTGCGCGTTCGGCTGCCCGTCGCGATCGACCAGGCTGCAGTACTGATAGCCGCTGTCAGGGCGCAAGGAGCCTGCCGACTCGCTGGCGACTGTCAGCGACGGCGTCCACGCGACTGCATCCGTGGATTCGTATATTTTTATGCTGCTGTCGATGCCGGTCCAGCTCATGAAGCTGAGGGCGAGGTAGTACTTGCCCGTATGCGTGCTGTAGATGGCCTGGGTGTGGGTGATACCCCAGGGCGCGATCGGCGTGTGCTTCCCGCCGAGCGCGGGTTCAGCAAAAGTTCCGTTGTGGTATTTTTTCCACAGGCCGCTGCCCAGAGAGCCGCTGCGTGCCGCAGCCAGGACACTGGCGACCGGGGCGCGCGCAACAGCGATGCCAAGTCCGCTGCTCGAGCCGTTGGTGGAGTCGACGAAGTAGACGTAGAAGTTGCCGTCCTTGACGAGATAGGGCGTACCCTGGATGTTGAGCGGCTGCGGATCGCCGTACGCGCTGGCGATGCGGCCGAGATAGGTCCAGCTGTTGCCGTGATCTGAGGACCAGGCCAGGCCGATGCGCGTAAGCCCTTCGGCGTTGCCGGCAACGCCACCCGATCCCGCAGCGCGTTCCTCATGGACGAAGGCCAGTAGCTCGGCGCCGCCCGGCACGGGCTGGTGGATGTTCGTGAACCACAGCTCGACGACGTCGGCGTGCGCCAGCGTTGTGAACATCGCTCCCGTGCCGTTGATGCAGAAGTTTGTCGACGGATTACGGGAGCAGGTCGGTTTGGTCCAGTGCACTGCCTGATAGGGCGCGTCAAGTCCGCCCTGCAGCAGTGAATGCCTGATGCCGCCGGCTCCGCTGCGATTCCACGACGAGACCAGCCAATAGCGTTCGCCGGATTCGACGAAGGTGGTCAACGGTGAATCGACTTGTTTGTCGGCGAGACTGGCAGCCTGCATTTGGGCCTGGGTCGCGACGACGATGGGCGAGGAAACGCGTGCGGATGTCGTCACCTGCGCATCGGCGACGAGGGGAATGCTTGCGGCGATTCCGAGGCAGATCGCAAAGCGGTGCAGGACTAAAGCGATGTTGTGTAATGGTGTGAACATGGAAATGCGTCGTCGGGCGTGAAAGTGCCACCCTAACGGATAGTCGCGCCCAATTCGTTAGCAAGACGCAAAACGACATCGCCAGAAAAATGTGCAGCCACTGCTGGCTGACGCGCCTGCGCGCCATTGATTCAATCTCCCCCGCCACAACCTCCACAGCCGCCGCCGCTGTCCGACGAACAGCCGCTGTCGGACGAGCTGTCGCTCGATCCACTGCTGCCCGAACTCGGGGAGCGGAATTCGTGGAAGCTCGCATATGCCGTGCCCGCCAGCACGGCGGTGCCAGCCAGGGCGACGGCGAGACCGATATCGGCATCGCGAGGTGCGCGGCGTGCATGGGCGTGGCGCGTGTTCATTTCGCGCAGCACCCGGTCGCCCGCGCGGCTGCGCTCGGGACGCTTGAACAGCAGCACCAGCGCAACGACCGCGGCGATCAGCGTCAGAAAGACCAGGAGTCCGACCGGCCGGTCGCGGGCCAGACCGACGATGATCTTGGCGGCACCGAGCAGGGTCAGCAGCGCGAACGGCAGCGCGCAACTGAAGCCGAGCAGCCGGCGCTGCGAATCGTCGATCAGAAGCTTGCGCGCAAGCAGCGCGTTGCGGATGCGTTCGAGGCGGCCGTTGACCCGCCGCGCGACGCGGTTCAGCGACGGCTCGGCGGCGGCAGCGCGCGCGATCTCGTCGAGCGGGTAGTCACGTATTTTTTGCGGGTGTGGGATCTCGAGGCGATTCTTCTTGCGGTCCCATTGGGCCTGGCCGCCGGCGAGCAGGCTGGCCACACCCGCATCGACGACGCGCTGCGCGCCGCCGGCGAGGTAGGCTGTCGACCAGGTGTCCAGCGCGGCGCCGCGCGGTTCTTCGCCGACCTCCCTGAGCTGTCGCCGCACCAGGGCGGTGATGCCAATGCAGGCGAGGAACAGCGCGATGTAAAGACCCAGAAAACTAGGGCCGTCGAAATCCAGCGGGTTCAGCGGCAGCGCCTGCAGCAGCGGCGCGATACTCAGCAGCACGGCAGCGGTGGCGACCTGGCGCCAGTCCGGCCGTGGCCACGCGGGGCGCGGCAGCAGCCAGTTATGAGCGAGATCGATGCGACGGAAGCGTGCCGGGCCGGCGGTCTGCGCCAATGCATTGGGCCAGAACGCCTCGGGTGGTGGACCGAACCAGCGCTGGTAGCTCGCCAGGGTCTCGGCGTACTGGGCATAGTGCAGACGATTCTGGTCACGACCGCCGCGTGTAGGAGCGTGGTGCAGATCGCTGCCGAGTACGTCGGGGCAGAAGCGCTGCCAGTAGTCGCGGCTGTAGGTCAGGTGCTGGTGCCAGACTTCGTCGACCGCGTCGCTGGGCGATACGGTGTGTCCGGCGACCGCGGCGAGGAAGCAGAAACGTTTGTATTCGCGGATGGCGCCGTCCGCATACGTCTGGCTCCAGCCATGTTCGCGCGCGAGCTTGCGGGCGAAAGTCAGCGTGCAGCCCGCGGTGCCGAAATCGTGCGCGTCCAGCCGTTGCCAGAGTTCGCGCTGCTGTGCCGACCAGAGTGCCTGTGTGTCTGTCATGACTGTCTCCGTTCGCAGGGGCGGGGCCACATTACCCGCAGCCGATGACAAGCGGAACGGCCCGGCGGTGCTGGAGCGAACGTACGGAGTGCTGCTGGGCGAGCCCCCTGCGCAATTTCCGCAAGACAATTCGCTTGCCTCACGCTGAACCTATTGGCAGGGAACAAAAATACGAGTATCTTCGCCGCACTGTGTTTGCCTGGGTCACGGTAAATTGTGGCCTGATGCGGTTGACCGCTCGCGGTCCTCTTCATCGATTCGCCCTGCTTGCTCCCTGCAACCTCAGTCTCGATCCGGATGCCGGATCGTGATTTTCTCAAATTGTTTCATGGAGTTAAGATATGTCGAATCGTCAGACTGGCACCGTCAAGTGGTTCAATGATGCCAAGGGCTTTGGTTTCATCACCCCGGAAAGCGGCGCTGACCTGTTCGTGCACTTCCGCGCGATCCAGGGCACCGGCTTCAAGACCCTTCAGGAAGGCCAGCGCGTGACTTTCGTCGCCGTGCAGGGCCAGAAGGGCATGCAGGCCGACCAGGTTCAGGTTGTCTGAACTAGCGGGCCCTAGCTTTTAAGAAAACCCCAGGTGGAAACGCCTGGGGTTTTTTGTTGCGCCGCGATCCGGCGCCATTTCTGGCACCGGCAAGTCCTGCACGCCGGAATCCTTCCCGCTGGCTGCCATTTCCGGATAGCCTCGATCAGGCTTCGGGGGAGGTTGGGTCATGTGGCGCGGCGCGTACAAGAATCTCTATGTGCAAGTGTTGATCGCTGTCGCGATCGGCATCACCCTGGGGCACTGCGACCCTCAGCTCGGCGAGCGCATGAAGCCGTTCGGCGACGGGTTCATCAACCTGGTCAAGATGGTCATCGGCCCGGTGATCTTCGTGACCATCGTCGTCGGCATGGCGCGCATGGGCGATCTGCGCCATTCCGGACGCATCGGCCTGAAGGCGTTGATCTATTTCGAAGTGATGACGACGCTGGCGCTGGTCATCGGCCTCGTCGTGGCAAACGTGCTGCAGCCGGGCGCGGGTATGGACATACAGCCCGGCGACCTCGATCCGAAGAAAACCGAGTCGTATCTGCAGGCGGCCAAGGAGCAAACGCTATCGGCGTTCCTGCTCGGCATCATCCCCAAGAGCCTCGTGTCGGCCTTCGTCGACAACAATCTGCTGCAGGTACTGCTGGTGGCCGTGCTGTTCGGCGTCGCCATGACGCACAGCGGTGCGGCCGGCCGGCGCGTGCTCGATCTGCTCGAGGAACTGTCCGAAGTGCTGTTCAAGATCGTCGCGCTGGTGATGCGCGTCGCGCCGATCGGTGCGTTCGGCGCGATGGCGTTCGCGATCGGCAAGTTCGGCCTGGACATGCTGGCGTCGCTGGGCTGGCTCCTGCTCTGCGTCTATGCAACCTGTATTTTTTTCGTCTTCGGCGTGCTCGGTCTCGTCTCGCGCCTGTCGGGATTTTCGCTATGGCGCTTCCTCGTCTTCATCCGGCGTGAGATCGTGCTGGTCGCGGGTACGTCGTCGTCGGAATCGGCGCTGCCGCGCATGCTGACGCGGCTGGAGCAGGCCGGCTGCGACCGTTCGGTCGTGGGCCTGGTGCTGCCGACAGGCTATTCGTTCAACCTTGATGGCACCTGCATCTACCTCACGATGGCGTCGATCTTCATTGCCCAGGCGGTCGGTGTGCAGCTGACCTTGCACGACGAACTGGTGCTGCTCGGCGTGCTGCTGCTGACGTCCAAAGGCGCGGCCGGCATCACCGGCGCGGGCCTGACCACGCTGATCGCGACGCTCGGCGCGCTGGCCGGCAAGGTGCCGGTGGAGGGCGTCGCGCTCGTCATCGGCGTCGACCGCTTCATGTCCGAGGCACGCGCGATCACCAACGTGATCGGCAATGGCGTCGCGACCATGGTGGTGGCGCGCTGGGAGGGCCTGCGCGACGACGCGAAGATGCACGCGGCCTTTGCTGCAGGCCCCGGCGACGAAAGCGCCGCGGCCGAGCCGGCGCAAACCTGAGGCGGCCGCGCGACTTGAATCGACGCAACGTGGCCTTCATGCTTCGCGGCACGTCCGGCTTTCCGTCGGCGTCCCGCCCGTATCGGGCCCCATTCCGAGAAACTACATGCAGATTGCCGAGCGCTGTGTCGCCGCGTTTCACTACACCTTGACCAATGAGCAGGGCGAGATCATCGACTCGTCCGCCGGCCGCGAACCGCTGGCCTATCTGCACGGCGCCGGCAATATCGTGCTGGGACTGGAACGCGAGATGACCGGCAAGAGCGCCGGCGACACGTTCAACGTGGTGGTCGCGCCCGAGGATGGCTATGGCCTGCATCATGAAGGCCTGATCCAGCGTGTGCCGCGCGGCGCGTTCCAGGGCGTGGACGTGATCGAGCCCGGCATGCAGTTCCACGCCAACGGCCCGAACGGCCCGATGACAGTCACGGTTGCGGCCGTCGACGAAGAGACCGTGTCCGTCGACGGCAATCATCCGCTAGCCGGACAGGCGCTGCATTTCGCGATCGAGGTGGTCGAGGTACGCGAAGCCAGCCCCGAGGAAGTCATGCACGGCCATGTGCATGGCGCCGGTGGCCACGAGCATTGATGCCGCGCGCACCCCGCGGCGATACCGTTTCGATGCCAGACCCAGCACGAGGTGAAGCATGACTACCGCGTACGATTTTTCCGCCACGACCCTGGACGGGGACGAGCAGCCGCTGAAGGAGTACAAGGGCAAAGCGCTGCTGATCGTCAACGTTGCGTCCAAGTGCGGTTTCACACCGCAATACACGGGCCTGGAGGCGCTGTATCGCAAGCACAAGGACGAAGGCCTGATCGTACTGGGCTTTCCCTGCGATCAGTTCGGCCATCAGGAGCCGGGCGACGCCGACGAGATCCGCAACTTCTGCTCGACGACCTACGACGTCAGCTTCCCGATGTTCGCCAAGATTGACGTCAACGGTGACAAGGCGCATCCGCTGTATAAATGGCTGAAAAGTGAAAAAGCCGGTTTTCTCGGCACCGAAGGCGTCAAGTGGAACTTCACCAAGTTCCTCGTCAATCGCGAAGGCGAAGTGATCAAGCGCTACGCGCCGACCGACACGCCGGAAAAGATCGACAAGGATCTTGCCGGCGTGCTTGGCTGAGGGCGCTCGGACCAGCAATACACAGAAGGCGGCCTATCGGCCGCCTCTTTGTTGCGGCAGGGGTTACGGGCTTTCGAAATCACTGGCGAAAATCGGGTCCGCTGCCGTGATCGCTATCGGTCCGTTCATGCCGACATGGTTCTCGCAGTTGTAGTGCAGGGTGTTCGGCGCGTCGCCGGGCACGACGAAGGTGATGTTGATCGTGCCGGTCGCGCCGTTGTTGGTCACGCCGTTGTTGTAGAGGAAGTTGGGGCCGGGTGCGTTGATCGTGTTGATGTTGAACGGATGGGTTGGGCCGACGTTGTTGAGACGGAACACGTAGGTGCCGCCGCGCTGCAGGGTCAGCGCCG
>JAAFHE010000237.1 GCA_013298265.1 Lysobacterales bacterium
GGCCAGATCCAGGCCCAGGCCGTCGGCGATCTGCTCGAATGCGGCGCGGCAGGCGGGCGTGGCCATTGGCACGACGATCTGCAGCTCCGGAATGGCCTGGCGGCAGCGCCGCGCGGCCTGCAGGAGATCCGCGCCGAGGCGGCGGATCTCGCCGAGCCGGCTGCCCGGCAGCAGCGCGAGCACCGGCGCGTCATGGGCAAGCTGCAGCGCGGCACGCGCGGGTGCACGATCGCTGACCAGCGCAAAGCGGTCGGCCAGCGGATGACCGACGAAGCGTGCATCGACACCGTGGCGTGCGTAGATCGGCGGCTCCATCGGGAACAGGCACAGCACGAGGTCGGCGCTGCGGCCGATCTTCGCGGCGCGCTGTTCGCGCCAGGCCCAGACCGACGGACTGACGTAGTGCACCGTCCGCAGGCCGCGGGCTTTGAGTTTGCGTTCCAGTGGCAGGTTGAAGTCGGGCGCGTCGATGCCGATGAAGGCGTCGGGCTGCAGCGCGCTCACGCGGCGCAGCACGTCGGCGCGGATGCGCAGCAGCTGCGGCAGGTGGCGCAGCACTTCGACCAGGCCCATGACGGCAAGCTTCTCGGCCGGATACCAGGCTTCGAATCCGGCCGCGACCATGCGCGCGCCGCCGATGCCGACGAAGCGGGCGTCGGGATAGCGCGCGCGCAGCGCCGCGATCAGCCCCGCGCCGAGCTGGTCGCCCGAGGCCTCGCCCGCGATGAGCGCGAACGTGCGTGATGGGGTAGGCGGCACAGGGGCCGGCGGCTGTTGCACCGGAACCGGGCTATCCGCTTCCGGCTGCGCCATGCTGGTGTCCTGTCTCTCCATTGCCATTGATTCTTCCGGTGTCTTGACCAGCTTCGCTGTTGAAGACCGCCGCGATACGTCGTTGCAGCTAGTCGCGCCAATGCGGTACGTCTACTCGCCGCGCCTCGTCTCGCGACGAAATCCATCCGGAATTGCTTTGACGCAATGGCGAGTCAGGACATCTACCTTTCAGCGCACCAGCGATCGCTGACTGCGGTCGATGAAGTCCAGCATGAGCTTGACGTCAGGTGCGTCGGATGAAACGCGCGCCAGCTCCTCGCGCGCCTCGGCCAGCGGCAGGCCGGACTTGTACAGCGTCTTGTAGGCGCGGCGGATCGAAAGAATGCGGTCGCTGCCGAAGCCGCGACGCTTGAGGCCTTCGCTGTTGATGCCCTTGGGCTCGGCGAAGCTGCCGGCAACGGTCACGTACGGCGGCACGTCGCGATTGATGATCGAACCCATCGAGGTGAACGCGTGTGCGCCGACCTGGCAGAACTGGTGCACGAGGGTGAAGCCGCCGAGGATGACCCAGTCGTCCACGGTCACATGCCCGGCCAGCGAAGCGGCATTGGCGAAGATCACGTTGTTGCCGACGATGCAGTCGTGGGCCAGGTGCACGTAGGCCATGAGCCAGTTGTCATTGCCGATGCGCGTGACGCCGCCGCCGTCGTCGGTGCCGCGGTTGAAGGTCACGAACTCGCGTATCACGTTGCGGTCGCCGATTTCCAGCAGCGAGCGCTCGCCATGGAATTTCTTGTCCTGCGGCGCGGCGCCGATCGAGGCAAACTGCCAGATCTTGTTCTCGCGGCCGATCCGCGTCGGCCCTTCGATGACGACGTGCGGACCGATCCAGGTGTCGTCGCCGATCACGACGTCAGCGCCGATGACCGAGTACGCGCCGATACTGACGTTGGACCCCAGGCGTGCCGAAGGGTCGATCACAGCGGTTGGGTGGATCATCAGTCGTTACGCTCCGCGCACAACAGTTCCGCTTCCGCGACCGTCTTGCCGGCGACGACCGCGCGGCAGACGAACTGGCCCATCCGGCGGATCATGCGCTTCTGCTCGACTTCGAGCACGAGCTGGTCGCCCGGTCCGACGATGCTGGAGAAGCGGGCCTTGTCGACCTTGACGAGATAAAACAGCGGACTGGCACTCGGCGCTTCGGCGTTGGTCAGCTGCACGAGCAGGCCGGAAGCCTGCGCCAGCGCCTCGATGATGAGGACGCCCGGCATGACCGGATGGCCCGGGAAGTGGCCCTGGAAGAACGGTTCGTTGATGGTCACGTTCTTCAGCGCGGTAAGGCGCTTGCCCGATTCGAAATGGGTGACGCGGTCGACCAGCAGGAAAGGGTAGCGGTGTGGCAGCAGGTCAAAGATGCGACCGACGTCCAGCGGCAAGGAAAGGCTGGCGTTCGAACCGTTCATGGAGCGGAATCCTTTTCTAGGGCTTTCAGGCGACGCGCCAACTCATCCAGATGGCGGAATCGCGCAGCGTTGCGCCGCCACTGGCGATTCTCCTGGATAGGCGTACCCGAGGAGTATTCGCCGGCGGCGGTCAGGGAATGGGTGACCAGGCTCATCGCCGTCACGGTGACCCGGTCGGCGATGCTCAGGTGGCCTAGGATACCGGCAGCGCCGCCGATCAGACAGTAGCGGCCGATGCGTGCGCTGCCGGCGACGGCCGAGCAGCCGGCCATGGCCGTATGCGCGCCGATGAAGACGTTGTGGGCGATCTGGATCTGGTTGTCGAGGCGCACGTCCTCCTCAAGCACGGTATCTTCCAGCGCGCCGCGGTCGATGGTGCAGTTCGCGCCGATTTCGCAGTCGTCGCCGATACGTACGCCGCCAAGCTGCGGCACCTTGATCCAGTGGTCGCGTTCGAACGCGAGACCGAAGCCGTCGGAGCCGATCACGGCGCCCGGATGCACGAGCACGCGCTTGCCCAGACGTACGCGCGTGACCAGGGTGACGCGCGCGACGAGACGCGAGTCGGCGCCGACCGTGCAGTCCGGACCGATCACGCAGCCGGGTCCGATCACGGCGCCTTGCTCGATGACGGTGCCGGCCTCGACCACGCAGAGCGGTCCGATGCTGGCGCCCGGAGCGATGGTTGCGCTGGCGTCGACGACCGCGCTGGGATGGATGCCGGCCGCGGCGGCCGGCTGCGCCTCGAACAGCGCGGCGATCTGCGCGTAGGCCACGTAGGGGTCGCGCGCGATCAGCGCGGTGCCGTTGCGTAGCGGGGCGTCGTCGGCGCGTAGCACGATCACACCCGCGCGCGAACCCTGCATCTGCGCACGGTATTGCGGATTGGAAAGAAAGCTCAGCTGCCCGGCATCGGCCAGCGCCAGCGTGGCGACGCCGGCAACGGACTGGTCTGGATCGCCGCGCAGTTCCAGCGCAAAGCGCTCGGCCAGATCGCCGGCGCGCCATCGCGGGGCCGTAGCACTCATGGCGTGGCCTGTCGGGTCTGAAATTCGCGCCGCAGGCGCTCGAGCACCCGGTCGGTGATGTCGATGCGTGGGTCGGCGAAGACCACCGGGCTCGGCACGACCAGATCCAGCCCCTGCTCGCGCGCGTAGTCGACGACGGTGTTGTTGATTTCCTGCCAGCTCTTGTCGAGTTCCTGGTCGCTGCGGCTCTTGAGTTCACCGCGCAGTTCGTCGCGCGTGCGCTTGACGCTGCGCTCCAGCGCGTCGATTTCGCGTTTTCTGGTGTCTGCGTCGGCCTTGCTCAGCAGTGCGCCGTCACGCTCGAACACGCGCTTGAGGTCGGCGAGGCGGGTTTCTTCCTGCTTGAGTGCGGTATCGCGTGTGGCGAACTCGCGCTGCAGCCGTTCGCGACCGGCCTGGACCTGCGGGGCGTTGTCCAGCAAACGCTTCATGTCGACGTAGCCGAGCTTGCCCTGGGCCTGCACCGCGAACGGCAGCAGGGCAAGAGCAAACGCGAATCGACGTGCTGCGGTTGCGTGCTGGCCCACGCGTGTCCTCCCTCGTTCGGTCGCCGCGGCGGAAAGGCTGGCTTCCCGCCGTCGGTGCGATGATGCCAGTTTCGATCAGAACTGGGTGCCGAACGAGAACTGGATCGACTCGGTCTTGTCGCCGTCCTTCTTGCGGATCGGGCGCGCCAGGTTGATCGTGATCGGGCCGACCGGCGCCTGCCACTGCAGGGCCAGGCCGGTCGATGCGCGCAGTTCGTTCGCGCTGAAATCGCCGAAGGATTTGTACACGTTGCCTACGTCGACGAAGGCTGAAATGCGCACCGAGTCGCTGTCCTTGGCGAACGGCGTGGGCAGGATCAGTTCGGCCGTGCCGAGCACCTTGAACGCGCCGCCGAGCGGCTGGCAATAGTCGCTGAGGACGCTGACGCGCTCGCACGGGCCGAGGGTGTTGTCCTCGAAGCCGCGCACGTCGCGCACGCCGCCGGCGTAGAAGTTCTCGAAGAACGGCAGGCCGCCGATCTTCAGCGGGATCTTCTCCGTGGAATTCGGATCGAAGCGGCCGGTCGCGTCGCGGTAGGAATCGCCGTAGCCGAGGTTGCCCGACAGCAGGAACGTGAACTTGTCGCTGAGCGGGAAGTAATGCACGCCCTGGTAGTACAGCTTGTAGTACTCGAGCGTCGAGCCGGGCAGGGCGATTTCCGCCGACAGCGACTGCAGGCCGCCGCGTGTCGGGGTGAAGTATTTGTTGCGCGTGTCGTGCGCCCAGGACGCGGTCAGGTTCCAGGTATGGATCGTGCGGCGATCCAGATCCGTGATGTAGCGGATGATGTTCGGCGGCGTGAAGCCTGGGAAGGTGTTGATTTCGGTCTTGTTGACGCCGAGCTGCAGTTGCACCGAGTCGGTTTCGCCGACCGGAATGCCGACGAAGGTCGAGAACGCGGCTGTGTCGGTGGAGTAGTTCGCGATGTTCGCCTCGCTCTGGTCGAGGTTGCGCACGCTCGCGTTGTAGCCCAGTGCGATGCCCGAATCGTTGAGGTAGGGCTGGGCATAACTGATGTCATAGCGCTTGAGGTAGGAGCTCTTCTGTACCGTCATCGCGATGCGGTCGCCGGTGCCGAGGAAGTTGTTCTGCGAGATCGACACGCTCGCGATCAGCTTCTGCACCTGCGAATAGCCCAGGCCGAACAGCAGGCTGCCGGAGGGCTGCTCTTCGACCGTGACCAGCATGTCGACCTGATCTTCGCTGCCGGCGACCTTCGGCGTCTCGATCTCGACGGTCTTGAAGTAGCCCAGGCGCTGCAGACGCACCTTGGAACGGTCGATCGCGGCCTGCGAGTACCACGAGCCCTCGAGCTGGCGCATCTCGCGGCGCAACACCTCGTCCTCGGTGCGCACGTTGCCCTTGAAGGTGATGCGGTTGACGTAGACGCGCTTGCCCGGCTCGATATAGAAAGTAACTTCTACCGTGCGGCCCGCCTTGTCGGTCTTCGGCACCGGCGTCACTTCGGCAAAGGCATAGCCGATGTTGGACAGAACGGCGCTCATGGCCTTGGCGCTCTGCTCGAGCTTGCGTCGCGAGAAGGTCTCGCCGGCCTGGGTCTTGAGCAGTTTGCGCAGGCTTTCTTCCGGCAGGATAAGCTCACCGAGCAGCTTGATGTCGCTGATCGTATACAGCTCGCCTTCCTGCACGTTGGCGCTGACGTAGATGTTGCGCTTGTCCGGGCTGATCGAGACTTCGGTCGATTCGACGTTGAAGTCCGCGTAGCCGCGGTCGAGGTAGTACGAGGCCAGCTTTTCGAGATCGCCCGAGAGTTTCTCGCGCGAATACTGGTCGTCCTTGGCGTACCAGGACTTCCAGTTCGTCGTGTCGGACTCGAATTCGCTGCGGATCTCCTTGTCGCTGAAGACCGAATTGCCGACCACGTTGATATGCTTGATCTTGGACGCCTTGCCTTCGGCGATCACGATGTTGATGTCGACGCGGTTGCGGTCGAGGTTCGTGACCTTCGGCGTGATCGTGACGTTGTACTTGCCGCGGTTGTGGTACTGGCGGGTCAGTTCCTGCTGCACGCGGTCGAGCTGCAGGCGGTCGAAGGTTTCGCCTTCCTCCAGGCCTATGCCCTTGAGGCCTTTGCGCAGCTCCTCCTCTTTGAGCTCTTTGTTGCCCTTGAGGGTGATCTTGGAGATTGCCGGGCGCTCCAGCACGGTGACGACGAGGATGTCGCCCTGGCGCGTGAGCTTCACGTCGTTGAAGAAGCCGGTCCTGAACAGCGCGCGGATCGCTTTTTCCGCCGAATCGGCGGTCATGCGGTCGCCTTTCTCGACCGGAAGGTAGGTGAATACCGTGCCGGGTGCGATGCGCTGCAGACCGTCGATGCGGATTTCCGAGACGACGAAGGACTCGAACGCGTGGGCCTCGGCGGCGAGGCAGGCAAGCAACAGCAGGGCGGCGATACGCTTCATCGTCAATCCGTCAGGGTTTTCTTATAGGCGGCGGGCGCTTGCCGCAGTGTGTTAGGGACGTTCAGAACTAGTCGAAATTTGCTTTTGATTCTGGTAGCCCCCTTGAGTCAAGGGGGTGAAGAGTGATCGCTCAGAACCACTGGTTCTGATCACTCTGAACGCCCAGCGGGCCGGGCCGCGAAACGCCTGCGTAGCAGGCGTTTCGCGGGGTTGTGGAGATCTGGTGCTGAGTACAAAAGTATTGGTGCCAGGACTTGTT
>JAAFHE010000239.1 GCA_013298265.1 Lysobacterales bacterium
TGAATCCCTCCCCTTAAAGAGGATGGCTTTCAGCAATTCCCTGGCCGGCCGGGCATTTTGTTCGACGGAGGCTACAGCCCTCCACTCTCGCGCATCCTGCCCGTAATGTAGTCCTCGGTGCCGCGCAAGCGCGGGTTGGTGAAGATGCGGTCGGTGGTGTCGAATTCGAGCAGCCGGCCGGCCTGCATGAAGGCGGTGTAGTCGGCCACGCGCGCGGCCTGCTGCATATTGTGGGTGACCAGCAGCACGCTGTAGCGCTCGCGCAGGGCGACGACGAGTTCCTCGAAGCGCAGGGTCGAGATCGGATCCAGCATCGAGGCCGGTTCGTCCATCAGCAGTACCTCCGGCTCCACGGCCAGCGCGCGCGCAATCATCAGGCGCTGCTGCTGGCCCGCCGACAGGGCCAGCGCGCTGTCGCCGAGGCGGTCGCGCACTTCGTCCCACAGCACGGCGGCGCGCAAAGCCGCCTCGACGCGGTCGTCCAGCTCCAGGCGCGAGCGGATGCCGGCCAGGCGCAGGCCGAATGCGACGTTCTCGGCGACGGACTGCGGAAACGGATTGGGCTTCTGGAACACCATGCCGACGCGGCGGCGCAGGTCCGGCAGCGAGGTGGTATTGGCGTAGGCATCCAGGCCGAGCGCACGCACCGTGCCGAGCACACGGCAGCCGGCGATCTCGTCGTTGAGCCGGTTGAAACAGCGCAGCAGACTCGATTTGCCGCAGCCCGAAGAACCGATCAGCGCGGTGACGCGCTGGCGCGGCACCTGCAAGTGCACCGAGTCGAGCGCGCGGCGCTGGCCGTAGTCGAGACTCAGGCCATGCGCTTCGAGCGCAGGATCAAGCCCGTCGAGCAGTCCCAGCGGCATCGCCGACACCCCCTCGACGGCGCTCATACCGCCAGCTCCCGCGCGCGCTCGCGCAGGTGATTGCGCGCCACGATCGCCGCCGCGTTGAGACCGACCACGACGACCAGCAACAGCAGCGCCGCTGCATAGGCCTGGGCCGGATCACGCAACGCATCGCTGCCGGCCAGGGCGAGATCGTAGACGCTCTGGCCCAGGTGCATGAACTGCCGCGACACATGCAGATAGGGAAACTCGCCATCCAGCGGCAGCAGCGGCGTGTACTTGACCGCACCGACCAGCATCAGCGGCGCGACTTCGCCGGCGGCACGCGCGACGGCAAGGATCAACGCGGTCAGCAGCGCCGGCCGCGCGACCGGCAGTACGACGCGCCAGAGCATTTCCGCCCGCGTCGCGCCGAGCGCGAGCGCCGCCTGGCGCAGTGAAGCGGGCACGCGCGCCAGTCCTTCCTCGGTCGCGATCACGACCACGGGCAAGGTCAGCAGGGCCAGCGTCAGCGACGACCAGAGCAGCCCGCCACCGCCCCAGCGCGGCACATCCGACTGCAGCAGTGCATCGAGACCACCGCCGATGCCGTTGACGAACAGCACGAGCCCGAACAGGCCGTAGATCACCGTCGGCACGCCCGCGAGATTGGCCATCGCCGCCCGCAGCAGACGCGCAACCCGGCCGCTGCCGGCGTATTCGTGCAGCCATAGCGCGAGCAGCACGCCGAGCGGCATGACGAGCACGCTCATCAGCAAGACCAGCACGACCGTGCCGACCAGCGCCGGATACACGCCGCCGCCGCTGCCCGGCGCGCCGCCGACGAATCGCCAGGCGCGCTGCACTACGAGGCCGATGGCCTGTGTCGGCGTGAGCCGGTTGGCTGCGACCACGTCGACGACGTCCGTGGACGCGAGCAAGAACCCCGGCGGTCCCGGCGGCAGCAGCGGCATAGGCGTGGCGCGCCATGCGGCCGCATCGCCGCGCAGATGGATCTCGCGGCCGTCGCGCAAGTGCAGGGTCACAGCATCGGCCGGCCAGTCAAGTTGCAACAGGTCGGCGCGCGCAATGCGCCGGTACTCCGCGCCGCGTCGCTGCCATTCGCTGCCGCGCACGAGGAGCGCACGTGCGTCCTGCCCGACGACCGCGGCGATGAGCGTGTGCTCAGTGCCACCGTTGTTCCAGCGCAGTTCCGCCACAGGTGCCGGCGCAAAGGAGCGCAGCGCCTGCAGCAGCAGCACGGCCAGCACAGCGACGAGGGCGAGCAGGCTCAGTCCCACCGCGCCGGCCGTGAGCCAGAGGCCCGTGTCGCCGCGCCGCGCGACGCCGCGCGGGAGCGATGCGAAAGCAGTCATGGCTAGAGTCCTACCAGCCGGCGACGCAAGCGTCCGCGCACGGTTTCCGCCATCGCGTTCAACAGCAGGCAAAGACCGAACAGCAGCAGCGCGGACAGCAGCAGCAGGCCGTAGTGCGCACTGCCGGGCGCGGCTTCCGGGGCCTCCAGCGCCAGATTCGCCGCGATCGAGCGCAGGCCGGTCAGCGGCGAGGCATCGAGCAGCGGCGTGTTGCCGCTGGCCATGAGCACGATCATGGTTTCACCCAGCGCACGGCTGAATCCGAGCAGCAGCGCCGCGACGATGCCGGGTGCGGCGACGGGTAGCAACATTCGCCACAGCGCCTGCCAGCGCGTCGCCCCGAGGGCCTGCGCCCCGAGGGCCAGATCGGCCGGCACGGCGAACAGCGCGTCCTCGGACAGGCTGAAGACCGTCGGCATCACCGCCAGACCCAGCATCAGCCCGATCACAAGGCCATTCCACGGCGTTTGCGGCTGCAGCAGCGCGGCAAGACCGGCGGCCGCGAACTGATCACCCGCCCACAGCGCAACCGCGCACGTCAACAGCAGCGGCGGCAGCATCAACCAGACCTCGTATCCGACCCAGCGCCGCTGCCAGCGCAGCGGCGCTACGCGCTGCCAGGTTAACCCGGCAATAGCGAGCATCGGCGCGAGCAGGGTAAGGAAGATTGCGAACGCGAGTACATGCCGCGCCAGCCACGGCGCCAGCAGCAACGCCGCGATCAGGCCCAGCACGACGGCGGGCACGGCCTCGAACAGTTCGAACAGCGGCTTGAGCAAGGCACGCCAGGCCGGTGGCGCGAAGCACGCGCACCATATCGCCGCGCCGAGTCCCAGCGGCAGCGCCACGAGCACGGCATAGACGGCCGCCTTGAAGCTGCCGGCCAGCAGCGGCAGCACGATCTCCTGCCAACCCGGCGTCAATCGCACCGACGCGAGCAGGAAGGCGGGCATCGCGACGGCGAGCAGGGCCAGCAACGCCGCCGCGATACCGAGGCTCACGCGCAGCCGTCGCTCGCGCCGCGCACGCACGCCGGCGCGCTGCGCAAAGCGCGCAGCGAGCGGAGTCACGGACGACACAGGGGCCGGAACGGGCATGGACGCACGCTAGGAGCTGAATATGACACTCATGTTACAGACCGGGCACTGTCATGGCCGCGTCACGCCTTGGCAATGGGCACGCCATCGCCGACCCGCAGCATGCGCCAAACCACAGGGCGGTGACGCCGTGCCCGACCGCGAGGGGCCGGTGCGCACCCGGAGTCCGGCGCCATGCGCATCGCGATAGTTACCGAAACCTATCCCCCCGAGATCAACGGCGTCGCGCTGACCGTCCAGGCGCTGGCACAGGGACTGCGCGGCCGCGGTCACGCCGTGCAGCTGATCCGGCCGCGCCAGCCCGAGGCTGTCGTCGACGGGCATCTTGCCGGGCCGCTACTCGCCGATGCGGACGTCGCCGAGGAGGTCCAGGTCCGCGGCGCCGCCATTCCCCGCTATCCCGGTCTGCGTTTCGGCTGGCCCGCACGACGCCGGCTCGAACGCCTGTGGCGGCGGCACCGTCCCGACGCGATCTACGTCGCGACCGAAGGCCCGCTCGGCCATTCCGCGCTGCGCGCGGCGCGGCGCCTGGGCATCGCCACGAGCACGGGCTTCCATACCCGTTTCGATGATTTCGCGCGCTTTTACGGCATGGGCTGGCTCACGCCACTGGTGTTCGCCTGGCTGCGCCACTTCCACGCCCATTCCGCGGCCACGCTGGTACCCACACAGGAGCTGGCAGATTTCCTGCGCAATCGCGGCTTCGGCGCGGTACGCCTGCTGCGCCGCGCCGTCGACACCCAGCTGTTCGATCCGGCGCGGCGGCGCAACGCGCTGCGCCTTCAATGGGGCCTGACCGCGGACGAACTCGCCGTGGTCTATGTCGGCCGCATCGCACCTGAGAAGAATCTCGATCTGAACGTGCGCGCCTTCCGCGCCCTGCAACGGGTCCAACCCAGTGCGCGCTATGTCTGGATCGGGGACGGACCGGCACGCACAGAACTGGCGCGCGCGCACCCGGACTTTATCTTCCTCGGCAGCCTGCGCGGCGAGGAACTGGCCGCGCACTTCGCGAGCTGTGACCTGTTCCTGTTCGGTTCCTTGAGCGAAACCTTCGGCAACGTGACGCTGGAGGCCATGGCCAGCGGCGTGGCCACCGTCGCGTTCGACTACGGCGCTGCGCGCGAACACATGACTGATCGTGTCGACGGCCGCCGCATCGCCTGCGACGACGGCGACGCCTTTGTCGCTGCCGCCGTCGAACTCGCCGGCGACGCGGGACTGCGCCGGCGCTATGCACTGGCCGGCCGGCAGGCCGTCCTCAGCCTCAGTCCGCAGTCGGTCACCGACCACTTCGCTGAACTCCTCGCCTCGCTAGTGCGATGACTCAGCCATTCATTGAACAAAGAATTCGGATGGATTTCGCGCCGAGCCAGGGCGCGGCGAGGAGAGGTACCGCATCGGCGCGACTAGGCGCCATAGCGGATCGGCGCGAAAGACGCCGAATTCGTTCGAAGAACTACTGAATCACCACGCTGGGGAGCGCCGCATGAATGCGATCGAACGCTGGAACCGCCTCGAAGTCCGCAGCGGCGAATGGCGCCTGTGCCTCGCTGCCAACCGCTGGGGCGGGCGCCGCGCCATCGTGACCTTCTTCCGTCTGATCAGCCGCGCCGGCGACGGCGTGTTCTGGTATTCGCTGATGGCTGCGCTGGCCGTGCTCGGCGGCAGCCGCGGCGCGCAGGCCGCGCTGCACATGGCCATCGTCGGCACGATCGCGCTGCTGCTGTACCGCAGCCTCAAGAAGCACACGCGCCGCCCGCGCCCGTACCGCGCTCACCGCGGGATAGTGGCGCATATTCCACCTCTGGACGAATTCAGTTTTCCATCCGGCCATACCTTGCACGCGGTGAGCTTCAGCCTCGTCGCGATCGCCTACTTCCCCGCGCTGGCGCTGGTGCTTGTGCCGTTCACGCTGCTCGTCGCCGCGTCGCGCGTGGTGCTGGGCCTGCATTTCCCGAGCGACGTGCTGGCTGCCGGCGTGATCGGCAGCGCGCTCGCGGGCGTGTCGCTGTGGCTGGTGCCGGGCGTCGCGCTGCTGGCGCGCTGAGGCACACGAACAGGTCGACGATGTGTCGCCACCAAGGGTTCGTGGAGAGCTTCGGCCGGCGGGCAACCGACCGTTGCCGAGCGCAAGCAAGCGCTATCGCACGACGGCCGTGGCTACGTTCGGCCTGAGCTGGCTTTCCCAGTCCGCTGCATTGGCGACTTGCCCATTCTTGCGCACCGCATCCAGCGCCGCGGCATCGATGTCGGCAATGCACCAGGTTTCATCGCCGATCGCGCGGGCGAGTTCGCCGGAATCGGGCAGACCGCGGTCGCTGGGCGCGAACACCGCCGCGATGCCGGTATTGGAATCCAGCGCCGGACTCCAGGTCGCCTCACCCGCGGTGACCGACTGCACGACGTGGACCTGGTTTTCGAGTGCGCGCGCGCGGCAACCGACGCGCACGCGCGTCGCACCGGCCGGCGTATCGGTGCAGCTGGGTACGAGCAGCAGGCGCGCGCCGGCTTCGTACTGGCGCCGCGCGAACAGTGGGAACTCGCTGTCGTAGCAGACGTTGACGCCGATGCGGCCGAGCGCGGTGTCGAACACCTGTAGCTGGTCACCGGGTTCGATGACGGCGAAGCCCCGTTCGAAGCCGGTCAGGACCAGCTTGTCCTGGAACCAGCGGCGGCCGTCGGGTGCGTAAAGTTCGGCGCGATTGCGATAGCGGCCGTTAGGCTGGCGCAGCAGGAACGTACCGGCGAGCAGGTGCAGGCCGGTCTCGCGAGACAGGTTCGCAAACGATGCCTGCCAGTCCTCGTACAGCGGCTGCAGCGCATCGAGCGAGGCGAGGAAATCCGCATGGATCGCCGGGGCGAACAGACCGGCGAGTTCGAGCGACAGATATTCCGGCAACAGCGCGAGTTCGGCGCCCTGCGCGGCGGCGGTGGCCAGTGCGGCGCGCAGCCGTGCATGCCATGCGGCAAAGCTGCACGGGCGCTCGATGGCCCATTGCGCCGTGGCAATGCGCATCAGGCCAGCTCCGACCGGCGCAGCCAGAAACGCAGCGTGTGCATCTGAGGCTGCAGCGCGCCGATTTCCTGCCATTCGAGCCTGCAGGCCATCTCGTCCTGGCGCACATACCCGCGCTTGCGCCAGAACGCATCGTTGTCGCGA
>JAAFHE010000024.1 GCA_013298265.1 Lysobacterales bacterium
CTCGGTGCGCATCTGCTGACCGCCACGGTGATACCGCTGGAACTCGTGTTCGAGCACCGCAACTATTTCGCGTCGCTGGGCGTGCTGCTGGTGGTGGCCGACGCGCTGCTGCTGTGTAGTTGGCCAGCGGCGCTGCGCCGCGGTACAGCCGTGCTTGCCGTGGCCCTGCTGGTGTTCTGGACCGCTGTCACCGCACTACGCGCGCGCGAATGGAGTGACCCCGTACGTTTCGTCACGAGCGAGGCTGCCAAGCACCCGCTGTCGCCACGCGCGACATACGATCTTGCACGCACCTGGATCACCATCACGGGTTACGAGGCGGACGCACCGACCACACCACGGGTCATCGATGCGCTGACTGCCGCTCGCCGTGCGCCCGGCGGCAGCATTCTGGCGGAGCACGCCACGCTCGTCTTCGCCGCGCGCAGCGGTATGCCGGTGCAACCGTCGTGGTGGCAGGAACTGCGCGCCAAACTCGCGGCACGCCCCGCCGGCCCGCAGGACATCAGCGCGCTTGCCGCGATGACCGATTGCGTCCTTGCCGCGCAATGCGATTTTCCGATCAACGAAATGCTGGACACCTACACGACAGCGCTGGCGCACGGTCCCAGCGCCAATCTGCTCGGCACCTACGCGAACTACGCGTTCAATGTGCTCGGCGACTCGGAGCTGGCCTTGCGCCTCCTCGATGAAACCATCACGCTGGAACCGAAAGAACCGGAGCATCGGGTAGGACTGGTGCGCATCCTGATAGCCCTGGACCGCTTCGACGAGGCCCAGGCGCAGATCACCGCGCTGCGCAAGCTGGGCCGCCTCGACCAGTACGATGACAAAGCCGAACTGCTGGAGCAGCGCCTCGCCACGCAGCGCGCGAAAACCTCGCCACGCAACTGAGTCGCCATGGACAGAAATTCCGAGGAGAACCGTGCTTGAACGCGCCATCCGCTCCCGCCCTGGTCAGCATCGGCCTGCCGGTCTACAACGAGGAGCGTTTCATCGACGAGACCCTGCGCTCGCTGCGTGCGCTCGACTGGCCGAACCTCGAGATCATCATCTGCGACAACGCCTCGACCGACACGACGGGCGAGATTGCCCGACGCCACGCCGACGAGGATCCGCGTCTGCGTTATGAGCGGGCCGATACCAACCGCGGCGTCATCGCGAACTTCCGTCACGCCGCCGACCAGGCACGCGGCGAGTACTTCATGTGGGCCGGCGGCCACGACCTATGGAGTAGCAATCTCGTACGCGAATGCGTGGCCCTGCTGGAAATGCACCCCGATGCGAGTCTCGCCTTCGGCAGCTCCTGCTGGATCGGCGTCGACGGTGCGCCGTTCACACGTGAGTCGGGCTGGAGCGATACGCGCGGGATTGCCGCTGCGGGGCGTTTTTTCACGATTTTCTGGGGCAACATGCATCCGGTCATGGGCCTCATGCGAGTGAGCCGCCTGCGCGAGTGCCGGCCGCTGCCGAATCTCGTCGGCGGCGATCTGGTACTGCTCTCGGAACTCGCGCTGCGTGGAGACTTTCTGCACGCGCCCGAGGCATTGTGGTCGCGTCGCGAGATCCGCGTGGAAACCCACCACGACGACAAGATCCGGCGCTACGCCAGCGCAGAATCCGGGATCAGCCGCTCGCGCCTGTCGAAGCTGTTTCCGCTCGTCAAGCTTCCGCTCGCGCTCTGCGGCGCCATCGTGCGCGCGCCATTGCGATTTGTGGACAAAGTAATGACGCTGGCGGCGCTGGTCCCGAGCCTGGCGCTGCGCTACGTGGTTGGTCGACAGAGACCGGGCGGCGAATGATCGCTGGTGGGACTCTGCGCCGTGTCGCGCGCATCCTGCGCGCGGTGTTCGCACCAGTCGCCGTACTGTTCCTGTTGTTCGCGGCCTATAGCGCGCGCGGCATCCTTGAGGAAACCTTGCGCCAAGCGCAACTGCTGCCGTTCCTCGGCGCGGTGCTGGCATGGGCGATTTCGCACCTGATCGCCCCTGCTCTGGCCTGGACCGTCCTGGAAGCCGACGGCGTGCGCATCGGCTACGCGCGCGCCTTGCGCATCCATGTGAGCCGGCTGCCGGCGCGCTACCTCCCCGGCGGTATCTGGCATACCGTGTCACGCGTCGCCGACTACACCACGCTGGGCGCCACGCGCGTACAGCTCACGCGCCTGGTCGTGCTCGAGAACAGCTTGCCGGTCGCGATGGCCGCCCTGCTCGGCGGCGGTGGCATGCTGCTGCTCGGACTCGCCAGGCCCATCGCCGGTGCTGCGCTAGGCCTCGGTGTGCTGCTGTTGGTGGCGTTGCCCTTCATGCTGCGACATCGGCTGCTGTCCGCCGGAGCGCGATTTCCTGTCGCGGCGTATCTGCGCGCCATCGCCGCGATGCTCGGATTCTGGAGCGTCGCGGCATTCGCTTTCTGCGCCTACTGGAGCGCGTTCCCGCAACCAGACCAGGCGCCGGCGCTCGCTGCAGTCGCCTCGGCGTATCTGCTGTCCTGGGCAGCTGGCTTTGCCATGGTGTTCGCCCCGCAGGGGCTGGGCGTGTTCGAGGGCTCCATCGCCGTACTGCTGCAAGGCGCTACGCCGTTCGTCGACGTGGTCGTGCTTGCCGCGGGCTTCCGCGCCGCGGTGCTCGGCGCCGATCTGCTCGCGTATGCGGTCTACCTTGTGCTGAACCGCATGCGCGGCTCAGCCTCGCCGGACTCAACAACGGATCAATCCGACAATCGCTAAAGGCGGCGCAGGTATCCGTCCGGCGCGACGCTAAGCAGCAGCTTGCCCTCGATTTCCTGATCGATAGCGAAGCGCAGCGGCTTGCCGTCGGCGGCCGCGCGTCCTTCGCCATCAAGGCGACGCAGGTATTCGTGCAAGGCCGTCTTGGGATTGTTGCCCGGGGCCCAGGGCCTGTCACCGCTCGCCTCGGCGGGCAGATCTTCGACGATGCTGTCAAATACGATGCAGTAGCTGCCGGGCGATACCAGCGGCGCATAGGCCTCGAGTTCCGCGAGCACGTGATCGTGAGTGTGATTGGAATCCAGGCACAGCAATACGCGCCGACCTTCGGCGGCGGCGGCGACCTCGGCAACGACGGCTGGATCGACCGACGATCCCTGCAGCATCCGGATGCGCGTGGCCAGCGGATGTTTTTCGATCGCATCGCGATTGTGGGCACGGATGTCGATGTCCACGCCGAGCACCGTGCGCCGCGGCTTGCGCGGGTCCAGCACTTCGCCGGCCTCGGCCGCGTCGCAGTAGTCGAGCAATGCCAGCAGCGACGCGCTGAGAATCAGCGAACCGCCGTGGGCGATGCCGGTTTCGATGATCAGGTCCGGCCGTATCGTCCAGACGAGTTCCTGCAGCGCAGCCATATCCTGCGGGTACTGGATGATGGGCCGGCCGAGCCAGAAAAAATTGTAGGAATAGCGCGCGGCGATCGACGAGCGCATGAGGGCCTGGGCATCCGACTGGAGGACGGCATCGGTGCGCATCGCGGCTATCCGCTGCCGGGATTCTTCGGTGAAATCACTCATGTCTGGTCCAATGCGACGTAGTGGAAGGCGGGTCCGGCGCTGCGCTCGATCTCGTCGAGATAATTCGAATTCATGACAACGATGCTGGCGCCTGGCTGCAGTCGTGACAGCGCCGTCGACGGCGCCAGTACCGGCAGCGCGCTGACGGCGAGGAAGCGGCCTTGTTTGGCCGGGTTGATGTCGATGGCGAAATCGAGCGGCTCGCCTCGCAGACCCAGGTGATGTGCGAACGTGACGCCTTTCGCCGCGGCACCCCAGATCACGCGTTGCCGGTCGTGCCGAAGAAGCGCCAGACAACGGTCGATGCTGCCGAAGAAATCCTCCAGCGGCGCCAGGGCCGGCGGCTGCGGCAGAGCCGGGGACGCCGGATCGCGCAAACTGGCCAGGTCGGCGACCACGTAGATGTACTGGCCGCCGAACACGTGCCCGGCGTCGATGACGCGCGCAAACAGGCGGCGGAAGTCGTCGAGGCGGAAATAATTCACATGTTCATAAAAAACATCGAACCAGGCTTTTCGCTGCAGGATCCAGTCCAGGCAGGGGACCTCGATGTAGACAAGACCGGCGCCGCCGTTCGCGCGGCGCGCGATGTCGAGGAAGGCGTAGGGATCGGGTATATGTTCGAGCACATGGCGCAAGACCACCGCGTCGCCGGTCAGGCCTAGACCGGGGGCGAACGCAGCTTTGACGATGTACGGGGAATCGCCCTCATAAGCCGGGTCGACGCCGCGAGCCTCGTAGCCTTCGCTGCGCAGACGTGCCAGGAAATCGCCCTTGCCGCAGCCGATCTCGAGAATCTGCGCGGTGCGGAAATGCCGCGCCAGCACGGCCACGACTTCGTCCAGATGCGACCGGAAGACGCCGGAGTGTCCTTGCTCGTTCTGGTAGCTCTCGTCGTACTGAAGCAGCGTCGCGTCGAACGCGACGTTGGCAACCAGGCCACTGGCGCCGTCCTGCGCAAGCACCACGTCACCGCGCGGACAGGCACGCGCCGATTCGACCGTGTCGAACATCTTGTTCTGATACACGGGAAGCTGTTCGATCCGGAGCAATTCACGCGTACTCATGCGAGTCCCAGCAAGGTGTCCAATCGGCGTCGGTCGCCCCAGAATGCGCGCGGTTCGTAGTCCGGATAATCATACACGCCGCGCTCCAGTTCGATCTCCGCACCCCATTCGTGCAACCACTGATGCACGAGTTCGAGCACGCTCCGCGGCCGGCCGCTGCAGACGTTGAAAATACCTGCAGCGCTGTCGTGCAGGGTGATTGCCGCGATCTGCTGCGCCGCCACCGACAGGGGCTGGAAGTCGCGTACCTGATCGCCGCGCGACATCGGGAAACGCGCATCGCCGCGGGCGATGGCCGCGCGCAGCTGCGCATAGAGCGACGTCGGCGCCTGTCCTTCGCCATACAGATAGAACAGTCGCAGCCAGGCGAGCTGCAGACCGCCCTGTGTCGCCTGCACTTGGAGCGCGAGACGCAGACGGTCCTTGGCCAATGCGTAGGCCGTCACCGGCTGCGTCGGCAATGACTCGTCGAGGCAGCCTTCGCGCAGGCCGTACTCCAGACAGGTGCCGCTGACGATGAGGCGCTGCAGACCGTCATCGACGCAGCGCCGGAGGAATTCGATCTGCCGCGGCAGTTCTTCTTCCATGTGGCAGGCACCGCGATAGTTCGGCAAGCCGTGCCAGGCGAGGTGCAGGATCGCATCCGGGCGACCCAGATGCGCAAACGGCCGCGGCGGCGGCGCGGCAAGGTCGAGCGTGCAATGACTCAAGCCGCCGTTGCCGGACCACGGCGGCGCCGCTTCCGGGTCCGCGCGGCGCGATACCGCGATGACGTCCACGCCGCGCGCCAGCAGTTGCGCGACGACGGCGCGGCCGACGAACCCGCTGGCACCGGTCACCGCAATGCGCATCAGTGCTGCGCCAGGAACGGCACGGCTGTGACGAAGCGCGCGCCCCATTCGCGCGCGTACGCGAGCTGCGCGGTGATTTCGGCCGCCAGATTCCAGGGCAGGATGACGATGTGATCCGGTCGGCGCCGGCGCAGCTCGTCTTCGGCGACGACGGGAATACGGCTGCCCGGCAGGTACTTGCCCTGCTTGGCGGGATTGCGGTCGGCGACGAAGGCAAGGAGATCCGGCCGCACGCCGGCAAAGTTCAGCAAGGTATTGCCCTTTGCCGCGGCGCCGTAGGCGGCGACGGTCTCGCCGCGCCGGTGCGCATCGACGAGGAAGGCGAGGAAATCGTTCTTGACCTTTTCTGCCGCGCGCTGGAACGACGTATAGAAATTCACATCGGTAACTCCGTCGGCGCGCTCGCGCTGCAGCAGCGCTGCGACGGTTTCGCGACGTTCGTGCCGCATCGCATCGCTGCGCTGGGCGTAGACACGCAGGCTGCCGCCGTGGGTAGGCAACTCCTCGACGTCGAACACATCAAGACCGTTGGCGGCGCAGATGCGCTCGACCGCGGTCAGCGACAGGTAGGAGAAATGCTCGTGGTAAATGGTGTCGAACTGGTTGCCGGCGACGAGCCGCAGCAGATGCGGGAACTCGAAGGTGACGACGCCGGCCGGCTTTAGCGCAAGCGCAAATCCGCGCACGAAATCGTTGATGTCCGGGACGTGGGCGAGCACGTTGTTGGCGGCGATCAGATCGGCCTGGCGCCCCTGCGCGATCAGGCGCTGCGCGAGTTCGACGCCGAAGAATTCCTGTTCGATGGCGATGCCCAGCGCGCGCGCGGCGGCGGCGGTGCTGGCGGTCGGCTCGATGCCGAGGCAGGGTATGCCCTGATCCTGGAAATAGCGCAGCAGCGAGCCGTCGTTGGCGGCGACTTCCATTACCAGGCTCTGCGCGCCCAGTCCGAAACGCTCGCGCATGCGCACGGCATAGGTCGCGCAGTGCGCCAGCCAGCTAGCGGAAAAACCGCTGAAATAGGCGTAGTCCGCGTCGAACAGGGCGTGCGCGTCGGCCATGTCCTCGGTCTGCACCAACCAGCATTCGCGACAGACAAGCACGCGCAGCGGAAACCAGCGCTCGGGTTCACGCAGCGCGGCTGCACTGAGGTAGGCATTCGACGGCGGCGAGCTGCCTAGGTCGGCAAAGCCCAGCTCCAGCGGGGCGGCACAGAAGCGGCAATTCATACATCGACTCCGTCGAAGTCCGGATTGAGCAGTTCGTGGTTCTCGTCGCGGGCCGACAATCCCGCAAGCGCTTCCGGCCAGGCGATGCCCAGCCGCGGATCGCGCACATGCAGGCCGCGCTCCGCATCAGGTACGTAGGCGCACGAGTGCAGGTAGAGCAGTTCGCAATCGGCGTCCAGCGCCTGGAAGCCGTGCGCAAAGCCGGCCGGCACGAGCAGGCTGCGATGGTTGCCGGCATCCAGGATCTCGGCGTGCCAGCATAGGAAGGTCGGCGAGCCGCGGCGCAAGTCGACAGCGACATCGAAGACGCGCCCACGCAGGCAGCTGATGAGTTTGACCTCCGCATGCGGCGGCACCTGGTAGTGCAGGCCGCGCACGCTGCCCCGCTGCCGTGTCAGCGTGTGGTTGATCTGGGCGACGCGCCCATCGGGGAAATACGCGGCAAATTCCACATCGCAGAAAATCCGCTCGAAATATCCGCGTGCGTCGCCGAGCGGCAAGCGCTGCAAAACCGTCAACCCCGCAAGGGGCGTGGCCAGCCGCTCGAAGCGCGCCGTCATGAGCCGGGCGAATCCCTGTAGCGCTGTATCTGCGCGCGGCCCACTTCCGCGACATCGCCGCCGGCAAGCCAGCATTGCTGCCAGGCGACCGTCATCGCGAGCGCTTGGGACAAGTCCCAACGGGGCCGCCAGCCAAGCTCCCGCTCCGCCAGTCCGGAGTCCAGACGCAACAGGCCGGCTTCGTGCGGCTGGCCGTCGCCGATGTCGACGCCGACGGTCGCGGCGCCTCCCCACAGCGCGGCGAGCCGCCGCGCGACCGTTTCGACACTGGCGTCGTCGGCCGGTACGGGGCCGAAATTCCATGCCCGCGCGAAGCGACGGCCATCGGCAGCCAGCAGCGCCTGTGCTAGCTGGAGATAACCTGACAAGGGCTCGAGCACATGCTGCCAGGGTCTCACCGCATGCGGATAGCGCAGATGCACTGGGTCGTTGGCAGCGAACGCACGCAGACAGTCGGGAACCAGCCGATCGGCGGCCCAGTCGCCGCCGCCGATGACGTTGCCGGCGCGCGCCGTGGCGATCCGCGCGGCGTTTTCCGCGGTGAAGAAACTCGCACGGAAGCTGGCTACGGTGATTTCGCAGGCGGCCTTGCTCGCGCTGTAAGGATCGTTGCCGCCGAGCGCATCGCCCTCGCGAAACGCACGGCCGGTTTCATGGTTCTCGTAGACCTTGTCGGTGGTTGCGACGACGACCGCCTGCACGCTGCCGGACTCGCGCACCGCCTGCAACAAGTGCGCCGTGCCCATCACGTTGGTCGCGAAGGTACTGACCGGTTCGGCGTAGCTTTCGCGCACCAGCGACTGGGCCGCGAGATGGAACACGACCGAAGGACGTGCCGTTCCGAAGCAATGACGCAAGGCGTTGCGGTCGGCCAGATCGGCGCGCATGTCGCTCGCGAGCAGCCGCGCCAGACCGTAGGCATCGAACAGGTTCGGCTGCGTCGGCGGCGCCAGTGCGTAGCCGTGCACCCGTGCGCCCAACTGGTGGAGCCATAGGCATAGCCAGCCGCCCTTGAAACCGGTATGGCCGGTAACCAGAACGTCGCGCCCCGCCCAGCCCGTCGCAGCGTCCATTACCACACTCGCCAGGGCGCGGCGCCGGACTGCCACAGATCTTCCAGCAGATTCTTTTCGCGCAGCGTGTCCATGGGCTGCCAGAAGCCGTGATGCGCAAACGCGCGCAGTTGGTCCCGACGCGCCAGTTCGGCCAGCGGTTCCCATTCCCAGCTAGTGCGGTCGCCCTCGATCAGATCGATGCAGCGCGGCGACAGGATGAAGAAACCGCCGTTGATCAGACCACCGTCGCCGCGCGGCTTTTCGCTGAAGCCGGTGACCCGCTCACCGTCGATCTGTAGCGCACCGTAGCGGCCCGGAGGCTGCACCGCGGTGACCGTGGCCCAGCGACCGTGCGCGCGATGGAAGGCGATCTGACGCGTGATGTCCACATCGGCCACACCGTCGCCGTAGGTGAAGCAGAACGCATCGTCGTCACTCACGTAGGCAGCGACACGGCGCAGACGTCCGCCGGTCAGGGTTTCGTCGCCCGTGTCGACGAGTGTTACGCGCCAGGGCTCCGCATGCCGTTCGTGCACCTGCATCTGATTGGCGACCATGTCGAAGGTGACGTCCGACATGTGCAGGAAATAGTTGGCGAAATACTCCTTGATCACGTAACCCTTGTAGCCGCAGCAGATCACGAAATCATTCACGCCATGGGCGGAATAGCTCTTCATGATGTGCCACAGGATCGGCTTGCCGCCGATCTCGATCATGGGTTTGGGCCGCACATGGGTTTCTTCCGAGATGCGTGTGCCCATGCCGCCGGCGAGTATCACAGCCTTCATCCGTGTTCTTCTCCGGCGCCAGCGTCAGTCGCTGCGTTTGTAGGTCAGCGCCGTGATCTGCTCGGAAATCAGGCCGATCAGGAACACGATCACGCCTGCGCTGAGCAGCAGCGCGCTCATGTTGGTGAAACGGTGAGCCGTCACGAAGGTATACAAGTAGTAACCCAGTCCGACGCCGAGGAAGGACAGGCTCACCGGCAGGAACAGCTTCAGCGGCGAATACAGCGTCGCGATCTTGAAGATGATGAGCAGGAAGCGGACGCCGTCACGCAGCGGCCGGATATGGCTCTTGCCCACGCGGCGCGCCACCGCAATAGGCTCGTAGGCGACCGGGTAGGCACTGCGGAAGAACGCCATGGTGCAGGTCGTCGGGTAGGAAAACCCGTTCGGCAGCAGGTGCAGGAATTCGCGGAACTTGTCGGCGCGCACCGCGCGGAAGCCGGACGTCAGGTCGGGCACGACGTGCTCAGTCATCCAGCTCGCCAGGCGGTTGTACAAGGTGTTGGCGAGTCCCCGGCCGACGCCGGCCTGGCCGGACCAGTCACGCGCGCCGACGACCATGTCATAGCCCTGCTCCAGGCGAGCCAGGAGCCGTTCGATGTGCGCCGGATCGTGCTGGCCGTCGGCGTCCATGAACACCAGGGTGTCGCCGCTGGCGGCGCGCGCACCGCGCTTGATCGCCGCGCCGTTGCCCATGGAATACGGGCTGGACAGACAACGGACCCCATTGGCTGCACACAGCGCCGGCGTGTCGTCGGTGGAGCCATCGTCGACGACGATGATCTCATCGTCGGGCCGCGCCTGACGCAGGCGGGGCAACAGCTCACGCAGCGCAGGCGCCTCGTTCTTTGCGGGCAGGATGATACTGATCGGCATCAGCAAGGCACCTTGGGGAGAGGGAAATGATACGGCAAGCAGGATACATGCCCGCGCCACAGGCACGAACGCGCCGCCCGGCCGCTAGCCGGCGTCGGGGCGACTTCCTGAGGCCATGGAACGGCAAGGCTTCTTGAGCGCCGTCACAGTTTTGCCCCAGGCGATTCAAAACGCTGCCAAACTGGAGTACATTCTGCCGTAGTTTCGGGGGTTTACGTGGAATTCTTATGGCTACGCAGATCAATCCGGCGAATCTCGCTGGCCTGAGCGGCATCGCGCGACGTCTCGTCGCCGAAGGTTCCCTACCGGAACCCGATGCCCGCCGTGCCGTTGAGACTTCGACGAAGCAAAAGATTCCGCTGGGGACTTACCTCATCGACAACGGCATGGCCGACAGCCGAACCGTCGCCATGGCTGCCTCGGCCGAGTTCGGTGTGCCGCTTTACGATGTCAGCGCGATCGATTTCACGCAGCTGCCGCTGAAGCTGGTCAGCGAGGAACTGATCACCAAGCACCGCGCGCTGCCGCTGTTCAAGCGCGGCAACCGTCTGTTTGTCGGCCTGTCGGATCCGACCAACCTGCGTGCGCTGGACGAGATCAAGTTCCAGTCCAACCACAGTGTCGAGCCCATTCTCATCGACGAGCAGGGACTCGCCCGCGTCATCGAGCAGGCGCTGAGCCAGAACAGCTCGTCGGTCGACGTCGAAGGCGACGAAGGCCTCGAAAGCCTCGACATGAATTCCGGCGACGATGAAGGCGATTCGGCCGGCGGCCACGACGCCAGCGGCAGCGACGACACGCCGATCGTGCGCTTCGTCAACAAAGTGCTCGTGGACGCGATCAAGCGTGGCGCATCGGATATCCATTTCGAACCGTTCGAGACCGAATATCGGGTGAGGCTGCGCATGGATGGCATGCTGCGCAAGGTCGCCGCGCCGCCGACCAAGCTCGCGCCGCGCATCTCCTCGCGCCTGAAAGTCATGTCGGGCCTGGACATCGCCGAACGGCGCGTGCCGCAGGACGGCCGCATCAAGCTCAACCTGTCCAAGGGCAAGTCGATCGACTTCCGCGTCAGCACCTGCCCTACCCTGTTCGGTGAAAAGGTCGTGCTGCGTATCCTTGATGGTTCGGCAGCCAAACTCGGCATCGAGAAGCTGGGCTATGAGGAAGACCAGAAGAAGCTGTTCCTCGACGCGATCGAGAAGCCCTACGGCATGGTGCTCGTAACCGGCCCCACCGGGTCGGGCAAGACGGTATCGCTGTATACCGCCCTCAATATCCTGAATACGGAAGGCCGCAACATTTCGACGGTCGAAGACCCGGTCGAAATCCGTGTGCCCGGCATCAACCAGGTGCAACAGAACCAGAAGCGCGGCATGACCTTCGCCGCCGCGCTGCGTTCGTTCCTGCGCCAGGACCCGGACGTGATCATGGTCGGCGAGATCCGCGACCTCGAAACCGCGGAAATCGCCGTCAAGGCGGCGCAGACCGGCCACATGGTGCTGTCGACGCTGCATACCAACGATGCGCCGCAGACCATTTCGCGCCTGATGAACATGGGTATCGCGCCGTTCAACATCACCTCGTCGGTGACGCTCGTGATCGCGCAGCGACTCGCCCGACGCCTGCATGAATGCAAGAAGCAGCATGTCCTGCCGCCGGCGGCGCTGCTGGCCGAAGGGTTCTCGGCCGACGAGATCGCGAGCCTGCAGATGTTCGATGCGGTCGGCTGCTCCGGCTGCAACGAGGGTTACAAGGGCCGCGTGGGCGTCTACCAGGTCATGCCGCTAGCCGAGGACATTGCCAAGATCATTCTCGCCGGCGGCAACGCGATACAGATTGCCGATGCGGCGCGCGGCGCCGGCATCCGCGACCTGCGTGCATCTGCCGTGCTCAAGCTCAAGCAAGGCGTGACCAGCCTCGCCGAAATCAACCGCGTCACCAAGGATTAACCATGGCCACTGCAACGGTTCCCCGTAAGACCGCGGCCGCTGCCGCCGCGCAGCGCGGTCGGGCGCGCGCCGAAGTCAGCCAGCTACAGACCTTCGTCTGGGCCGGCAAGGACAAGCGCGGCGCGTCCATGAAGGGCGAGTACTCGGCCAAGAACGTCAGCCTGGTGAAAGCGGAACTGCGCCGCCAGGGCATCAATCCGACGACGGTGAAACCCAAGCCCAAGCCCTTGTTCGGCGCGGCCGGCAAGACCATCAAGGCACGCGAAATCGCGGTCTTCAGCCGTCAGATCTCAGTCATGATGCAGGCCGGCGTGCCGCTGGTGCAGGGCCTGGATATCATTTCCAGCGGCCAGTCGAACATCCGCATGAAGAACATGCTGGTCGCGATCAAGAACGATATCGAAGGCGGTTCGACGCTCAACGAAGCACTGGGCAAATTTCCCGTGCAGTTCGACGAACTGTTCTGCAACCTGGTGAAGGCGGGTGAATCCGCCGGTGTGCTCGACACGGTCCTCGACACCGTCGCCACCTACAAGGAAAACATCGAGACCCTCAAGGGCAAGATCAAGAAGGCGATGTTCTATCCGGCCATGGTCATGGTGGTCGCGATCATCGTGTCGGCCATCCTGCTGATCTTCGTCGTGCCCCAGTTCGAAAGCGTGTTCAAAGGCTTCGGCGCTGACCTGCCTGCCTTCACCCAGATGATCGTTGCCGCGTCGCGCTTCATGACCTCGTACTGGTGGATGGTGCTGCTGATCGTCGGCGGCACGGTCGGCGCGCTGATCTTCCTGTACAAACGCTCGCCGGCCTTCGCGCACTTCTGCGCCCGCGCCGTGCTCAAGCTGCCCGTCATCGGACAGATCCTGCATCAATCGGCGATCGCGCGTTTCGCGCGTACGCTCGGCGTTACGTTCCGCGCCGGCGTACCACTCGTCGAAGCACTGGACTCGGTGGCCGGTGCCACCGGCAGCCCGGTCTACAACGCAGCGGTAAAGCGCATCCGGGAAGACGTCGCGGTCGGCCACCAGTTGCAGCTGGCCATGCGCCAGGCACAGCTATTCCCGAACATGGTCGTGCAGATGGTCGCGATCGGCGAAGAATCCGGTGCGCTGGACAAGATGCTGTTCAAGATCGCCGAGTTCTACGAGCAGGAAGTCAACAACGCAGTCGACGCACTGGCCAGCCTGCTCGAGCCGTTCATCATGGTGATCATCGGCACGCTCGTCGGCGGCATGGTCATCGGCATGTACCTGCCGATCTTCAAGCTCGCTGCTGTCGTCGGCTGATCCTCGCCCGATGATCGAAGCCGTAAGCAACGGCTGGCCACTGTATCTCGTAGCCGGCCTTTTCGGCCTGTTGGTCGGCAGCTTCCTGAACGTCGTGATCCTGCGCCTGCCGGCGCGGCTCATGCACGAATGGCGACAGCAGAGCCGGGAGCTGCTCGGTCTCGCCCCCCCCGCCGCGGCCCACGACGAAGCACCGGGAGCGGCGCCGAACGTCGCTGCCGCCGCGCCGACGGATCAGGCCGAAGCGAACGAAGCCATCGGCGCCGATGCGACCACGCCGGACGAAGCACCACCGCCGGATCTGGTTTTCAAAGGTTCGCATTGTCCACACTGCAAACATGCACTGTCGCCGCTGGACAATATTCCGGTGCTTAGCTGGGTCGTCCTGCGCGGCCGCTGCCGCTACTGCGCTGCGCCGATTTCCGTGCAGTACCCGCTCGTCGAGTTGCTCAGTGCCGCTGCAGCGCTCATCGTCGTCTGGAAGTTCGGCTTTTCCCTGCAGTCGGCTGCCGGACTCGCGCTGAGCTTCAGCCTGATCGCGCTGTCCGGCATCGACCTGCGTACGCAACTGCTGCCGGACAACGTGACGCTGCCGCTGCTATGGCTGGGGCTGCTGCTGTCGCTACCAGGACTGTTTGTCACTCCTGACCAGGCCATCCTCGGCGGCGCGATCGGCTATCTGAGTCTCTGGTCGGTCTATTGGCTGTTCAAGCTCGTAACCGGCAAGGAAGGCATGGGTTACGGCGACTTCAAGCTGCTGGGTGCGCTCGGCGCGTGGATGGGGCCTATGAGCCTGCTGCCCATCGTGCTCATTTCCTCGCTGCTGGGCGCCGTTCTCGGCAGCATCGCGCTCGCAGTGAGTGGCAAGCAGCGTTCGACGCCGATTCCGTTCGGTCCCTTCCTCGCTGCGGCAGGCTGGGCACAGTTCATCGGGGGCGACACGT